>JAFMBQ010000102.1 GCA_017858365.1 Algoriphagus sp.
GATATGGTAATAGGTGAAAATGGAGAAAGGCCTTTTCACTTCACTGTAAATTGGTCTCCTGATTCCAAAAAAATCCAGACTCAAATTGTGGATTTAAGACTTGCTGAGAAAATGTTGCTCTTAGATAATAGCCAAGAAGATAAATTCAGGCCACAATTGATGGGTTATTACAGAGCTTCACCTGGAGATACCTCAGTGGTTATGTATACCCCAGTTCTTTTTGATATTGAAAGCAAAACTGAAACTAAGTTCCCTAAGCTATCACTTCCTCACTTCATAGGAATGTACTTTAATTGGGATGATGACAGTAAAAATCTTTTCGGCACTTATTTACATCGAGGCTTCAAGGCTTTTGATATTTTAGAAATAAATGCCGAATCAAAGGGAATTAGAACTATTTACTCCGAATCCTCTCCTACCCATATCAACAACAACAATATTTTCAGAAAATTGAAAAATGGTCAATTCATTCTGGGAACAGAAAAATCAGGATGGAATCAATTATATCTGATGGATTGGAAAAGTGGCGCGCTTATTAATCGAATTACTATTGGCGATTACGTGGTTAAAAATTTACTGAACATCGATGAGGAAAATAAAATCATCTACTTCGAGGCTTCAGGCAAGGAGAAAGATGTAAACCCTTATTATTCTTTTGCATACAAAGTGAATTTTGATGGTTCTGGGCTAGAACTCCTGACTCCTGAAAAAGCTTTTCATGACATCAGTTATGGCAGCGGAAAGGATTATTTCATCGATAACTATTCTACTGTAAATGAACCAACAGTATCTGTGGTGCGAGAATTAGCAACGGGTAAAATCGTACAGAAAATTTCCAAAGCTGACATTTCTAACCTTCTAAATAAAGGGTACCAAAGCCCAACCCTATTTACAGCCACAGCAAAGGATGGGAAAACAACTATCTATGGCATCTATTATTTACCAACAGATTTCAATTCAAAAAAGAAATATCCCATTATCGATTACACCTACACAGGCCCTCATACTGACATCACGCCGAAAACGTTTAAAGCAGGATTGGTTGGCTTATCGCAACCCATGTCAGAATTAGGATTTGTAGTAGTGACTGTTGATGGGCTGGGAACAAATGGAAGAGGAAAAGCATTTAATGACGTTTCCTACAATAATCTTGGTGATGGCACCACTGACCATGTGTTGGCCATCAAAGAATTGGCGGCTAAAAACAAATTCATGGATTCAGAAAATGTAGGGATTTTTGGTCATTCAGCTGGCGGTTATGATGCAGGAAGAGCAATTCTATTACATCCTGACTTTTACAAAGTGGCTGTAGCATCAGCCGGAGATCATGATCACAGAATGGAAAAAGCTTGGTGGCCTGAAATGTATATGGGCTATCCGGTTGGAAATTTCTATCAGGACCAATCCAATGTGACCAATGCAGCTAATCTAAAAGGCCATTTGCTCTTAGCTCATGGGGGCATTGATGAAAATGTTAATCCTTCTGCCACTTTCAAATTTGCAGAGGCACTGATAAATGCCGGTAAAGATTTCGATTTATTTATCTGGCCAAGTCGAAATCATAGCTTTGGTCGAACTAGCGGTGATTATTTTACTAAAAAGCGCTGGGATTATTTCATCGAGCATTTGTTGGGAGAAAAGCCAATTAGGCATTACCAGATCAAAACAGACTAAAAAAATATCCTGCTCTTTAGGAAGAGCAGGATATTTTTTAACCTTCAATTTCAGTAAGCAATTCATCATACCAATCCTTACCATACTTTCTAATTAGGGCATCCTTAAGAAACTTGTAAATGGGCACTTTTAAACTTGACCCTAATTGGCAGGCTGGATCACAGATATGCCAACGATCATAATTTAGGGCGTCAAAATCGTCGTATTTCTTGACCCTAATCGGGTACATATGGCAGGAAATAGGTTTTTTGTAATCTGTCTTACCCGCTAAATAAGCCTGCTCAATTCCACACTTCAGGATTCCTCGATCATCATATAATGCATAAGCACATTCTCGATTATCTCCAATCGTTGGAGTTCCCTTGTCTCCATCTTTGTCGATGACCCAAGTGCCTTGCTTTTCGATTGCAGCCCTACCCTCTTCGGTAATAAAATCTTTAACGATGGGGTAAATTTCCTCAAGGATTTTAGTCTCATCATCTTCCAAAGGAGCTCCGGCATCACCTTCTACGCAACATGCTCCTTTGCAAGCTTCTAAATCACAGACAAAAAAGTTTTCCTTGATATCATCTGACAGTACTACTTTCCCTACTAAAATCATTTTGCTAATATTTTGATCTCAAAGGTAGTCAATGCTTCCAAAAGATTGGATTAGGACTTTCGATAATCCTTCTTACGAACATAAACACCTTTCTTCAGACTGGCAATTAAATTACCAGTCTCATCCCTCACCTCACAGGTAAATTCAAAAGTATATTTTCCTTGAGCATCGATCACTCGCTTCACTTCAGCAATTTCTTCCTTAGAAAGTTTGAATTCCGCATAAACAGTCCCCTTTCCAGGTTTCAAAAAATCAATTGACGCATATTTATCCCAAACGATGTACTCATCGCCTAAGTGAATAATCAGAATAAACATGAAAAAAGGATCACACATCGAATAGAGCGATCCTCCAAAAGCAGTACATAAGAGGTTGCGATTAAACCAAGTAAGCTTGAGACGTGTACGAAACATTGAAAAATCTGGCGCATAATCCACCACTCTGATTCCTGAAAAAAGGTAAGGTGGATAAAAATTGATTAACCGAATTAGGCGCTGGAATTTTTTAAGTTTAGTGTTATCCATGTCAAAAGGTAAGTGAAATGGCATAAAAAAAGAACCGCCCCAATTAAGGAGCGGCTCAACCCAGCACTATGAAGAAAAGCATTTACTGCTTTTCAGATTTATAACAGGCAGGGTGGTGAAAGGTTTTCAGGTTTTTGAAAATTTAAAAATTAAATTCAAACCCTGCTGTCACTAATCTAGGCAATCCAACACGGATGCCCTGAGGTCGGCGGGTTGAGATGTATCGCTCGTCTGTAACGTTTTTTACACTCAGGTTGAAAGCAGAATTCCAGTGCGCTACTTTATAGCTCAAAACTGCATCCATAACCATATAGGAAGGTATTTCACCGATTGTCCCATCCATTGACGGCTCCACAGTATTGAGCTCGTCGCCAAACTGAGCTCCTACATATTTCGCAGTCAATCTTGCACCAAAACCCGAGTTAGATTCTACGCTCATCGAAGAGTTCAAGAGCCATTCAGGTGCATATGGAGTTCTATTTCCATTGATATTGATATCACTTACGAATCGGTCTTCAGAATAATATGCATCCACATAAGTCAGGTTCACATCGTAGAGAATGCTCCATTTCTGAGAACTCATCAATTGAGAAATATCTACCGTAATGGCAGTTTCAATTCCTTGATGACGAGTTGCCCCAGCATTCACTACGCCAAATCCTACCCCACCAGCAGATTCCGCAACTGGGATAATCTGATTACTAAAATCCATCAGGAATCCTGTCGCCTCCACGAATAGCCAAGGAGATAGGGAAGATCTCAAGCCCAATTCATAATTCCAGCTTTTCTCTGCTTCAAGGTCAAGCGCATCTCCTGTCGATGTGATTGCATCCTTGGTTCTTGGCGGTGCAAAACCTTTGTGCACTCCTCCAAAAAGGGTCACCATCTGAGTTGGTTTGAAATTGAATCCAACTCCGGGAATGATTTCCACGACGTTGCTCTGTGCGACCAAAGACGTGTCTCTAATTCCCAAACCAGAAAAATTCCTCCTGAAAATGTCACGCTCGTAATTAAAGTCCTCAATTCTTAATCCTGCATTGAAGGAAAACTTGTCTGAAATTTCTGCCTGGTTTTGGAAATAAGCACTGAAAGCCTTTCCGTTTCGCTGCTCGTCCTCTACAAGAGTACCGCTTTGCACTCCTGCTTTGGTTCCGTTGATTCGTTGCTCCAAAGAGGTTTCCTGGAGATATCTAACCCCAACAATCAATTCATTTTTGAAAGAGAAAAGCCCATGATTTACCTCCAACCGAGGTTCAATCCCTCCTACGAAAAACTGTCGGTCCCGATTTCCTGTAGAATTTCTCATGAAGATTGCTCCTCCCGGAATTTCTCTGTCTCCCCAAACTACTCCTGTCCAACTAGACGGCGGAGTATTGGTATTATTGATCGAGAAATCCTGTCGATTCCAATTACGGGTCGTGGAATACCCATAAGCCAAAGTTCTGAGTTTTACATTTGGGCTGAATCGGTAAACATGGGAGAAGCTGATCGAATATCTTGAAACATCCAGTCTGTCATCCGGAGCCAATCTTTCAAAATCCTCCCCTCCTCGATCGTACATCACTTGATTGATTCCTATATAAGTTGAATTTGAGGTCTCATCATAAACTCCCAGCTTTAATCCCAATTCAGACTTGTCATTCAGAGAGAACAAAAATTTGGTGTTAAAATCTGTGATTCCAAACTCGGTCGATCCTACATTCTCGGCAGATTTCCTCAGCAAATTCACTTGTACTCCTGTATTACCAAACGTATTTCCATAATTGACCAGACCACTAAAAAAGCCACCTTGACCACCTTGAATTCGGAATGAAGCTTCTTGCTCGCTTGGTGGATTTGGAGTGATATAGTTAACTACTCCTCCAATAGTTTGAGGCCCGTAAAGAATCTGACCCGATCCTTTGAGAATCTCTACTCCCGCCATTCTGTCGATTGCAGGTGTGTAATACATTTCCGGCTCACCATAAGGAGCCAAGGCAACAGGAACACCATCTTCCAGCATCAAAACCGAACGACTCCTATCGGGATCTAGACCTCTTATACCGATGTTCACCCGCATTCCAAGGCCTTCTTCATCTACTACATGCAAGCCAGGAACCCTGCGAAGTACTTCATTCCCTGAGATAGGCTTCAAATTTTTGATAGTTTCCTGATCAATGAAAGCAACTGATCCTGGTACTTTGCTGAAAATTCTGTCTTTATCAGCGATGATTGCAAATTGGGGCATTTCAACTCCCTCCTCCTCAAACACAACTTCCAATTTCTGGATTTGGCCATCCACGACAGTCAAATATTTTGTTACTGTCTTGAATCCTACAGCTGAAATCTGAACCTCACAGTTTCCATTTTCCAAATTGAACAACTGAAATGAGCCATCAAGATTTGTGAAAGCTCCTTTCACAGTTCCTTTCACCAGAATGTTTGCGAAAGCTACAGGTTCACCCCCTATTGTTTTAACGGTTCCTAAAATAGAAACAATGTTTTCATTTAGTTCAAAAGTTTTCCAATTGGTGGTAATCGGTTCAGGTTCAGCAAACGCTAAAAATGCTGAAATGAGATAAAAGGTAAGCATGTGTCTTTTTTTTATTTAGATTAATTATAGATAAGCCAAACCTATTCCTTATTTATATTAATTCCAAATAATACCCACTTAAAAATCTCGAAAAAGGTAGAAATCAATACTAGTTAAACTTTTAGGCTAAAACCAAATCACAGAAATTGACGTAATTTGCACCGTGCAAGTCGTCTTGCCGCTGTCCTGTAAGGGAGAGAGGAAAGTCCGGGCAACATAGAGCGCCATACTTCCTAACGGGAAGGGTGCTGACTGGAGACGGTCAGTATACAGCTAGTGCCACAGAGAATATACCGTCCGACCCGATTTCTATCGGGATGGATAAGGGTGAAAAGGTGGAGTAAGAGCCCACCGGGCTGATGGTGACATCAGTTGCATGGCAAACCTTATGGGTTGAAAGATCAAATAGGCCTCGGGCAAAGCGCTGCTCGTGCGATTCGTCCCCGATTTCGGTCGGGATGGCGATTCCGAGGCGGGTAGATCGATGGATCCTGATTGTGAAGTCAGGACTAGATAAATGGCAAGATTCCTCTTGAGGAAACAGAACCCGGCTTACAGACTTGCACTTTTTTACCTTATATTTAACACATGTCCAAGATTCTGATTATCGATGACGAAAAAGTCATCAGAGATACTCTTCGTGAGATTTTAGAGTATGAAAAATTTATTATTTCAGAAGCCAAAGATGGCGAGGAAGGCCTAGCAAAAATCAAAGAAGAAGATTTTGACTTAGTACTCTGCGATATTAAAATGCCAAAAATGGATGGCATAGAAGTACTAGAGCAGGCAAAAGCCTTGGATAGACCACCGCAGTTTATCATGATATCAGCCCATGGCAGTATTGAAACTGCCGTTGAGGCAACAAAAAAAGGTGCTTTCGATTTTATCCCGAAACCTCCTGATCTGAATCGGTTGTTGTTGACAGTTCGAAATGCTTTGAACAAAAAAGAATTGGTCCAAGAGACTAAGGTTCTAAAGAAAAAACTTTCTAAGAAGTTTGACATGGTAGGTGAATCCAAACCCATTCAGCATGTCAAGGAAACTATTGAAAAAGTCGCACCTACTGATGCCAGAGTATTGATTACTGGTCCAAACGGAACTGGAAAAGAACTAGTAGCTCATTGGATTCATCAGAAAAGCCATCGTGTGGCAGAACCGTTTGTGGCAGTAAACTGTGCCGCAATCCCATCTGAATTGATTGAAAGCGAACTTTTTGGACACGAGAAAGGGGCATTCACCTCAGCTCATAAGCAACGACAAGGTAAATTTGAGCAAGCTCAGGGTGGAACCCTATTCCTAGATGAGATCGGTGACATGTCTCTTTCAGCGCAATCCAAAGTTTTGAGAGCCCTTCAAGAGAATCTGATCAATAGAGTCGGAAGTGATAAGGATATTAAAGTAGACGTCCGTGTACTCGCCGCTACTAATAAAGACCTCAAGAAAGAGATTGAAGAAAACCGATTCCGCGAAGATTTGTATCACAGACTGAGTGTGATTTTGATTCAGGTTCCTGCATTAAAAGACCGAAAAGAGGATATCCCTTTATTAGTAAATAAGTTTTTGGATGATATCGCTCAGGAAAATGGCGATTCTAAAAAAGAGATGAGCAAAGCAGCTTTAGCCAAACTCCAAGAATTCCCTTGGACAGGAAATATTCGTGAGCTCCGAAATGTAGTAGAGCGACTCGTGATCTTAGGTGAGCAGGTAATTGGCTTAGAAGACATAAAAAAATATGCTGACTATTAAGTCAGCATATTTTTTAGCTATTGGCTTTTTGAGCAACTGGCGCTTTCGCGTAGGCAGGACAAGGCTTACTTGAAGCACATGCTCCCAAAGCTAAAATTCCAATCAATAATGCAGCTGAGGCTAATTTTTTCATAATGAGTTTTTTGATCTTTTCAAATATGTCTAATAAATCTTAAGATAGCAATTACTGAACCATTAAGTTGCAGCCCCTGATTTCGCTATTGTCAAATCTTCCCAAAACTTCCAAATTCCCATCAGCATCGATTCTTCCCAAATCTTGCGTTTCGATAAAGGCACAAGAGTGGAAATTCCCCAAGTCAATGCAGTTGATCCCTCCTTGAGATCGGGCACTAAAAGAAAGTGGGTCATTGGGATCACGAAGAATAACGCGCATTGTTGCAGGTAGCGTATATTTCCCAGCTCCTTTTGAATAGGCTTGAGACATCAATTCTGTCATCCCATATTCCGAATGGATGGCTGTGGTCTTAAAATAACTTTTTAACTGATCATGGACTTCTTCACGGATCATCTCCTTTCGTCTCCCCTTCATCCCACCTGTTTCCATCACGATCAAATTTTGATTTGGTAAAATCTCCAATCCAGATTCAGCCAAATCTAACAATGCAAAAGTGACTCCTAGCAATAGGATTTTCTTTTCGCTCTGCTTGAGAAAATTGATTTGATGTACCAATTCAGCTTGGTTGTAGAGGTAAAATCCTGAATATTCAGAACCAGATTCTTGGATGAAATAATCAGCCATACTAACCAGACTACTCCCCTTTCGCTCCAAATAGGCAGGAAGCAAGGCGAGCACGTGAAATTCTGTAATGGGACCATATTCAGCTTCAAATAATCGCTTTGTATGTGATCGGTACCAGGATTCAGACCAGAAGAAATGGGTGCTGGTAGTCATTCCAGTGGTGCCACTAGAGGAGAAATGCCCTTCATAATTTGAGGATTCTGCACTAATGACTTCAAAATCCTTGAAAAACTGGATCGGGATAAATGGAATTTGAGCTATTGATTGAATTGATTCTGGGGAAATTTTTCGTGCGCTGAGATAAGCCGCATAAACAGGGTTTTGACCTGCTTGGTAGTGAAAAAGCGAAAGGGCAAGTTCTTCGAAATTATACTCAGATAAATTCTTTAGCTTTTCCGAAAAACTTTTAAAATCCTGCATCGTTTCATATTTTGCATCAATCAAAGTAAAATTGATGTTACTTTGAATGTAAATTTACTGCCGCCCTATGCGTTTCAAAAGTTATTTAGGAATTATCTTTTTATTGGCAAGTACTTCTGCCTGTATCAGTCCCCCTGATAATTTTCCGTCAGTTCCGGTAATCACCTTTGAATCACTGGAATATGTCTCATTAGTAGGAGCTGATTCTTTGATTCTTGGATTCGACTTTCAAGATGCAGAGGGCGATCTTGGGCTTTCGGCTACTGATGTGAATCCACCTTTCAACTCGATTACCTTTCAGCGGGATGCCGCTGGAAATTTAATTACCTATAGTAAAAGACCTCCTGAAGCTCCAGCCTACAATCCGATTGATTGGGTAATTGATCCTATTGTCAACAATGCCATTGTAAGAGATACGCTCTGGGTAAAGCAAAACCCAAATCAATTCAACATTTTCGTTCGATTCTACATCAAAAGAAATGGTAAATTCACCGAGTTTAGATGGCAAGACCCACCATTTTTCACCACTTTCAATGGTAGATTCCCTAGAATTCTTACCACCCAAGAAGGTCAAGCAGTCGAAGGAAATATCAAATATGCGATGCTTTCCTCCGGTTGGGAATCGATTTTTAGAAATGATACCCTTCGAATCGATGTAGAGATCCAGGATCGAGCATTGAACCGAAGTAATCAGGTCTCGAGCAACGAAGTTACCTTAAGACAAATCACTCGGAAATCCCCATAAGAAAGGTTTTTTTTACCATTAGGGTCACAGTAATTTTCAAACTACATATAGATATATAACGGGTTCAGGTCTTCAGACTTGAACCTTTTTTTTTTCCAAATTTTAGTTTTTCCTAATTCTCAAGTAGCTGAATCTTATTTCTCTTTTCCACTTTGGGAGCTGAGATTCAATAATTTTTTTTATTAAAAACATTATTGGTAAATTATAGAATGTCATGATTTTCAGGGTATTATTTCATCTTATTATTTTTAAATTAAAAAAACATCCTCATGGAAAAAGAAACATTGGAAAAGAAAATTAGAGCGGGGAGCTGGAATGGCTCCAGCCTCAGCGAACGTGAAGGTCAGGAATGGGATAAGAAAAAAGAAATGGACTTCACCTATACTAATATTGACAAATTCATTCGGACCAGCCTTGGTGAAAATGCTGTTTTCAGCAATGCCATGTACAATGGAGATTACTCCATGACGCTCGAGGAAGCTCAATTGAAAAAGCATGAGTTTGTAAAAAAAGCCCTGGGGATCAAAAAAGGCAGTAAAGTTCTGGATTTAGGATGTGGATGGGGTGGCTGGCTGAAATACCTGAAAGATGTAGTCGGAGCAGAAGGAATCGGAGTAAACTTGTCCGATGGCCAGGTAAAAGCCTGTACTGATAATGGCTTGGTCGCTTTTATCAAAGACGCCCGATTTATCAAACCTGAAGATTTTGGGACCTTTGATGCCATTACCACGTTCGGAAGCTTCGAGCATGTCGCATCGGTAAAGGATTACCTGGAAGGACGGCACGATGAAGTCTATGAAGATTACTTCAAACACGTCGCAAATCTGCTCAATCCAGGAGGGAAGTTTTACATGCAAAGCATGGTCTTCGATAAGAACATGCTTCCTTTTGATGAAATTGACATCAACTCTCCAAGGGATTCTAATAGTTACTTCATGGCTCTTTTACTGAAACATAATCCCGATTCTTGGATTGCTTATGGTCATGAGCACATCATCCGAACCGCCAGTCCATTTTTCAGAAATACGTATTACAGTGACGGAAGACTTGATTATATCAAGACCAATCGGGAATGGACCAAGAGATTCTACAAATTCAATCTCAAAAAGTACTTATGGTTTGCAACCTTGATTCCCAAATTATTCACAGATAAAGAATTCCGCCACCAGCTTGCTATTCTCCGGGTCCGACCCAACAGAGTTTGCTTTGAACGGGAAATAATGGGGCATTCAAGATTGGTTTTTGAAAAGATTTGACTTCGTTTAGAAGGCAAACTTCAAGTTTAATAATTAAGCCAATTTTGAAGAAATCGAATCAAGGATTAGATTGGGTGTTTTACTCTCATCAACTTTTCGGGAGTAAAACACTTTTTTTTGTAAAAAAAACAACGCCTCGTACATCGATCATTCCTATTTCATTCAGAATCGGCTTTGGATTTTAATCGCCTAATAAAATTCTCAAAATGAGGTCATTACACCTCTTTCTGTCCCGACTCAATACTAATTTCGGGAATGATTTTTTGTCGTGTGATTGAAATAACCACCTCCATAAGATCTGGGACTCATTAATCAGATTATAAAGGCTGCATCTTATTTTTTGGCTTTCATCTTGAAGTACCATTTTAGGATCATTGTTGATTCTAAGATCACTTGAAATAGATTTTTCTCTCATTCATCTTTAAGCTGAAAAATAGCTGAAGTGGTATTGAAAGACCAAACACAACGCAAGGAGGCTATTGCCTTAATTATTAACCATGAGCCGTAAAGAGCAAAATGAATGAGATGGTGTTTAACGATACCTCTAAGCAAATGATGAATGAACGCATGAAAAGCGATCCAGGAATGATGAAAATATCAAACTCTAAAATGAAATAATATGATGTTTGATAATTCTTGGGGATGGGGAATGGGTTGGGGAATGTGGATCGTTCCCCTTGTAATCATTCTGGTCGTGATGTATGCATTAAGATACCGCATGAAAAAGTGAGGTATTTAATTTCTTAATTGGGTTGGGTAATTTTTCTTAAACGTGTGTAGTTATACTACACATGTTTTTTTTGGGGTAATCCCCTGCCAAAGCGGATTCAAATTTCAGTTGGAATTAGAATAATCCATTTAGTTGAAGAAGACAAAACATCCTAATATCCTTACCATCACAGAACAATTGAAAAGTTCCGAGTAATTAAGGCTCTATATGAATTTTAGTGGGTGATGGTTAAACTAAGATTACGATATTTTA
>JAFMBQ010000103.1 GCA_017858365.1 Algoriphagus sp.
AGCGATTTGATATTGAGCCTGATAGGAAAATTTTTCATGGAATGGTACAGGAAATTGATCGTAATGAATTAAAAAATCTTACTAATAAAGAACGGGTTTCAATTGTCTTGAAAATTACTGGGCTTGAAACGCTCTCCACAAGAATGAAGGCCTCTCTGCTTGAAATAGGTCAATCTATTACTTCATGGCCTCAATTAGCATCTGGCGTTTTTTTAGGGGGTGCCTCAGTTGCACATGTTGGAAGAAGGCTTCTACTAGGAGATCAAGTTCCATCTGGTAGATTTTATGTTGATTTTGATGAAATAATTAAAATCGATCAAGCTGAAATTGTTGATATTTTACCTAGTTATCCCGCTGTTTCAGAATCCATTAATCGCATCACTCGCGCATTACCTCAACATGTCCTTCAGTCTGCTTATATTCTGAGTAAAATGGAATTGAATGATATTTTGAGTCATTCAAACATGGCGCCTTCAGGAGGAAATGTTCAACCCTGGATTTGGGTTTTTGATAAAAAAGGTTTACTGCATTTATTCCATGATAAAGATCGTAGTGAATCTATGCTTGATTTTAAGGGCTCAGGTTCATTGATTGCTTTTGGGGCGGCTTTAGAAAATCTGAGATTAACTTCAGCAAAAATGGGACTTGAGATTGAATTTATTATCCATATTGTTGAATTTGAAGAGGATTGTATCGCTACGGTGAGATTTATATCAAAATTTAAAAATTCAATAAAGGTTAAAAACTGGGAATTAGTTGAAGGGATTGGCATTCGCTGCACAAATAGGAAAAATAATCAGCGTCAAGAAATAAAGATTTCAGATCTTGATATTTTAAAAAGCTTAGCGGAAGAGGAAGGTTTTTTTTTAAAAATTAAAAAAGAGGATGATGAACTAGAGAAATTAGCGGAAATCGTAGGGGGAATGGATCGAATGCGGTTTTTTCATGAGCAAGGTCTTGCAGATTTTATCAAAGAGGTGAGATGGACTGAAAAAGATGCCGTAGAATTGAAAGATGGAATAGATATCGCTACGCTCGAACTTTCTGGTACGGAAAGAGCAGCCATGGGATTATTGAAAGATCCTAGGACGGTTCGGTTTTTTAGAAAATTTCTGATGGGCTATGGATTGACTAAAATCTCAAAAGACACATTGACTACCTCATCCGCAGTATTGGTACTTGGGAGTACCGATTACTCCGCACGGGAGTACCTTAAGGCGGGCCAAGTTCTTCAGAGAATCTGGATTAAGGCGAATATGATGGGTATTAGCTTTCAGCCAGTATCGGCAATGCTCTTTATTTTTCACAAAGTTTCTATGGAACGAGATCATGGGTTCACCAAAGGAGAGGAACTAGAGATAAATAAGTTTAAATCAGAATTTGATAAGGTCTTTGAAATGTCAACACCCGAAAAAAGCTTATTTATGTTCCGTATTAATGAGGCAGGAGAGCCAAGTGTAAGAGCTTTTAGGAGAGATGTTGAGGATACTTTAATAGTTATTTGAGATGTTTACTTTTAAAGCCTTTCGAGCAATTGATGAACTTGAGCTTTGCGATTTGTTTATATCAGGTCATGCCAATGTTCTTAAGGAATACGGAGTTACAAAAGTAACTTCCTCAAACAATGAGTGGAAAAATAACCCTTATGTTTTTGTGGTTACTGTTCATGAGGATTCTACAGGAGAAGTGGTGTCTGGTGTAAGGGTTCATTTAGCTCATGAGGACTATCCTTTACCACTTGAAGGAGCAATAGCACAAGTAGATATCGGGATCAATAATTTGGTAAAAGAGTATCGAGATTTGGGTGGGACAGGCGAAATTGGAGGGCTTTGGAATAGTAGAGCAATCTCAGGTTATGGCATTGGGGCCCTTTTTTTATCTAGAACGTCCCTTGTAATTGCTGATCAACTTAATGTGCCAACACTTTTAGCATTGTGTGCAGAATATACACTAAAACCAACTCTTCAAAAAGGGTTTCAAATAGAAGAAAAAATTGGAAATAAAGGCACATTTTTTTATCCGAAATTAGATCTAGTGGCAACATTGGCCGTTTTGAAAGATGTAAAAGGTTTACCATTAGCACTTAGTGAAGAGCGCGAATATATTATGGGTCTTAGAAAAGAATTGAATTGTGTAAGAGAAGAGGATACTCCAAAAGGAAAAATTACAGTCAAATACGAATTAGAAATTAAAAATCCTAACTGGAAATAATATGGTGTTTAGTTATTTTACTTTGGTTCTATCTTTTATTTTACAATTTAATCCAATAACAATAGATTTAAAATCAACCGATTTAACGAAATATGAATATTTAATTTTAGAGTCTGATTCGGAATTAAAAATTACTGATATATTAAAATCAGATCAATTTTCACTAGTTGAGAATAAGTCTATTAATTTCGGGATAAACAATGACTTAGTATGGTTAAAGTACCTTGTAGTAAATAATACAGATGTAGAATCAAAGTTTTTGTTTATCAATAATTCTTCTCTTGACAGTCTAGACTTATTTATTGTCGATAGAGGTGAAGTGATAAATAAATATTCTGGAGGTAGGTTGCAAGATTATGACCTTAAGCCGATTGAATCAAAGTCTATAATTTTTAAAATAGATTTACCTGTAGGAAGACCAGTATCTTTATTTTTAAAAGTGAATAGTGTAAATAAAAAAATAATTACTTCAACTATAACTGATTTAGAGAACATAGAAAAAATTATTAATGTTGAAAACATGTTATTTGGAATTTTTTCAGGAATACTTATTGGTTTGTTCTTTTACAATTTATTTTTATATTTCTCAGTAAAAGATAAAATATATTTAATTTATGTTATCCATACAGTTTTAGTTTGGTTTGCTCAAAGTTCGATTTTAGGGTACACTCAAGAGCTTCTTTGGCCCGATTCTGTTTGGCTTAATCTTAGATCGGGAGTGATTTTTTCATCATTAGTTAGTATTGTAGGTATTTGGTTTTTACGTGTATTTTTATTGACAAAACACTTTATCCCTAAAATTGACAAAGGATTCTATTTTATATTTCTAGTCTATGGGTTTATTTTAATAAATGCGTTTTTTTTCTCAATTACAGTTAGTTATCAAACTTTACTTCTAACGCAGTCCATTGTAGTTGCATATGTTTTGTTTGCAGCTTTATTGATTCTTAAAAAAGGATATGGTCCAGCAAGATTTTACCTTCTTGCTTGGTCTGTTTTCATGATTGGGATTTTTATTTTCGTGTTTAGCGAAATGGGAATTATCCCTACTAATAATTTTACAGCTTATATTATGCCATTGGGTTCGGCTTTGGAAGTAGTTTTGTTATCATTTGCCCTAGCTGATAAAATTAATATACTTAAAAAAGAAAAAGAGGATGAACAAGCTGAGAAATTAGCGGCCTTAAAAGAGAATGAAACTTTAATACGGGAACAAAATAATATTTTAGAGGATAAGGTACGGATTCGTACTGACGAGTTAGAGCTTGCTCTTCGTAATCTACAAAATACGCAGAGTCAACTGGTAAGTCAGGAGAAAATGGCTTCTTTAGGTCAATTGACAGCTGGTATTGCCCATGAGATCAATAACCCGATCAACTTTGTGAGCTCCAATATCACTCCTCTCAAACGTGATATTAAAGATATCATGGAAATTGTTGAATTTTATCGCTCAAGAGGCCAGATCGAGTTCTCCCCAGAAACCCAAAAAGAGGCAAAGGAACTCGAAGAAGAATTAGAGTTAGATTATGTTCTTGATGAAGTTGATCAGCTGCTTAAAGGAATGGATGATGGCGCTAGACGAACTGTCGAAATCGTAAAAGGACTTCGAATCTTCTCTAGAGTGGATGAGCAAGATGTAAAGAAAGTCGACCTGCATGATGGTATTAATAGTACCATTATCTTATTGAATAGCACAATGCCTAGTAAAATTCGAATTGAGCGAGAATTTGGAGAATTACCAATGGTGGAATGCCTAGCAGGTAAGATCAATCAAGTATTTATGAACATAATTAATAATGCTGTTCATGCTTTGGCTGATCATATCGAGACAATCAAGGATCCTAAAATCTCCATTCGAACCTCTGCTACTCTAGATCATATTCGTATCGAAATTGAAGACAATGGACTTGGGATGCCCAAACATGTTAAGGATAAAATATTCGAACCTTTTTTTACCACCAAAGCTGTTGGTAGGGGCACAGGTTTGGGGCTTTCAATTGTTTATTCTATAATTGAAAATCATAAGGGTACTCTGGAGGTAGAAACGGAAGAAGGCCAGGGAACTACTTTTATAATTACCCTTCCGATATACCAAAGTACCCAACGATATGAATAAGAAGATTCACGTCCTTTACATCGATGATGAGGATAACAACTTAAAATCTTTCCGGGCCACTTTAAGAAAGGATTTTAAAATTTTTACGGCCATAAATGCTGAGGATGGTTTACGTATAGCCCAGCAAGAGGAAATACACGTCTGTATTGCTGATCAACGCATGCCTGGGATGACTGGGACTGAGTTTTTTGAGCAAATGGTTAAGATTAATCCAGACCCAATCCGAATCTTGCTAACCGGTTATTCTGACATTGCCAGCGTAATTGATGCGATCAATAAAGGAGAAGTTTACCGGTTTATCGATAAGCCTTGGAATATCGAGCAGATAAAAAATTCAATAAAAAATGCCGCAGATATTTATTTCATGCGGACTGAGTTGAAGGATAAGACGCTCAAGCTTAAAAAACTACATTCCGAAATGAATCAATTTGTCTACAGCCTTTCGCACGAGCTGAGAGGTCCCTTGATGAGTATTTCTGGTGTGTCCAAACTTGCCAAATTGGAAATTGAAGATCCTAATATTTTGGAATACTTTGAAATGATCGATTCAGCCACCTTTAAGCTGGATGATTTTATTTATAAGATGCTGGATTTCTATCGCTCAACTAAAATTGATAATAAAATCTCCGAGATCAACTTTGCAGAAATTGTGGAGCAACAGATGGATGCCTATCGTTCCAAATTTGACTTATCACATTTTGAAATCGATGTCAATATCAATCAAGAGACTAAGTTCTTTTCTGATAATTCTAAAATCCGAGTGATCTTAAATAACCTCTTCAGTAATTCTGTCCAGTTTCAAAAGCGGGAGGATTCTGAAAAGAGAATCTCGATTTCAATCAAAGTGGAAGAAGCGATTGCCACCATTATGGTTCAGGACAATGGTATAGGAATCGATGAAAAATACCAAAATGAAGTTTTCAACTTATTCACTAGAGCCACGCAAAAAAATGTTGGAACTGGATTGGGACTTTATATGGTGAAAGAAGCTGTTGAGCAGATGGGAGGCAAAATCGAATTAGATTCAGTTCTCAGTGAAGGAACAACAATTAAGATCGAGCTACCTTCAATGGAATGATATTTTGCTAGAAATTGTACCTTTGGGTTCTAAATCGAATTTTTAGATTTTTTATTAACAAACATACTTATGATCAATCCTTGGCATGATGTCAACATTGGAAAGAATGCTCCCGAAGTAGTAACGGGAGTTATTGAAATCCCAAAAGGTAGTAAAGGGAAGTACGAATTGGATAAAAAGACCGGCATGTTAATGTTGGATCGCGTTCTTTTCTCGGCAGTTCACTATCCAGCAAATTATGGTTTTATCCCGCAGACTTTCTGCGAAGATCATGACCCATTGGATATTTTGATTATTTCTCAGATCGATATTCCCTCCATGTGTCTAGTGGAAGCCAAAGTAATCGGTGTGATGAGAATGATCGATGGTGGCGAGGCAGATGATAAAATTATTGCTGTGGCAGCTGGTGATCAATCGGTGAATTACATTAATGATATTGATGATCTCCCTCCTCATTTGATGAAAGAGATCCATCGGTTCTTTGAAGATTATAAAAAATTAGAGAATAAAGAAGTGAAAGTGGAGGACTTCCTTGGGAAGGAAGATGCCATGCGGATCATCCGTGAGAGTGTCGAACTCTACGACAAAAACTTTCGAACGCAACGCCAACGCTAACTTAAAGCCTGAGTTTACTCAGGCTTTTTTGTTTTTTACCTTTTGCTTGCCAGCCTTCTTGGAAAGGTAGTCCACTAAATCTACGTAAGCCTCATGCTCGTGATTGCTGACTGAGATAGATTGCTGATCTGTAAAAGCGATGGTGAGCTGCTTAAACTGACGTTTATTTGCCGTGATTATTTCCTCATCCCACGCAATGATTTGTGCAATTGGATAGACTTTGGTGTAGCCTCTAAGTGGGAGCTTCACAATAATTTGATCTCTTCCCGCTGTGATGAATCGGTATCCAGCCATCATTTTCACCAAAAGCATTAAGATTACCAAAGTGATTATGCTACAGGCGATTAAGTAAAACCAAAGGCCAAAGCTTCCTTTATAAGCGAAGTCTCTAAGAATGAAAATGAGACCTGCTATCAAGATGAGTAGAACCATACTCAAGGAGATATAGGTGGATACTTTTGGTTTAATGACCATTATGCTGCGCTTTTATTTCTGTAAGTTTTACTTTTGCAAAAGTCTCCAAATCTTTGAAAAAAGCGAAGAAAATCACTTCAAATTCTGCTTCTCGCTCAATTAATGCCAGATGGGCTACTTCCATTTTGGAATCAAAACGAGTTCGTTTAGAAAGACCAGTCAGTGACATTTGAATTCCTTCAAGCGTCCCATATTGGAGCAGCCAGTTGTCTTTCCGCATCCAGTAAAACATCTTGGCGAAACTCTCAGGAAAGTATTTTGAGTTTTTTTCAAGGATTAAAAAAGTGCTTTCAATGAAATCCTCTAATGGCTGATCACTGAATTTATCCCAATTTTTCCCCAGGAAATAGTCAAAGAAGATGTCCGTAATCACAGTAGAATAATGACCAAAATTAGGTCTCAAATAGCTTTGTCCTGCTCGTACTAAAGGATAAGTGTCTGTAAAACGATCTATCTCTCTATGTAATAAAATCCCCTCGGTAATAGCTCGTGGATAATTTAAGAGCATTTTTCCTTTGACAAAATCAGCTATGAAATTTCCCACAAGTACCTCCTCTTGCCCAAATGACAAATATGCATGTGCCAGGTAATTCATTGATTTCGGTGTTTTTTGGAAAACAAGGGCTGAGTTGAGTAGTTTCGAACTCAAATTAGCGATTGATGCCGAATATAGAAGAAGAATTAAAGAAAGGACTCAAACTTTTAAAACTGGAATGGCAGGAAGACTTGGCCCAATTCCAAAAGAAATTTTTGAATACCAGTCTGACCGAAAAGAAGAAAGAAGGTATCACCTGGCATCCTATTCAGCTCAAAAAAAGTAAGATCGGAATGGGCGAACGGCTTTTGGTGGAGGTGGAGCGATTGGATAATAAGTATCCTTCTTCTTTCAGCTCAGGTAAAACAGTCTCGTTTTTCAGTACGCAAGAGGGTTATCATTCCTCAGAAAACAGGGTTAATGGAGTTGTTAATCAAGTGAAGAAAGATACCATGGTGGTCACGCTTCAAGCCGATGAACTTCCGGAATGGATGGAAAATAATCGCCTTGGAGTGGATTTGCTTTTTGATGAGGCAAGCTATCGGGAGATGGAATTTGCACTAAAGAAAGTGATCACTTCAGACAATAAGCGACTCGAGGAAATCAGAGATTGTTTATTAGGAGAGGCGAAACCCCAGTTTTTTGAAAAAACAAAGCTTGCAATACCAAACTTGAATGATTCCCAAAATCAAGCTTGCGAATTGATCGCCAATGCCAAGGATGTAGCAGTGGTTCACGGCCCTCCCGGTACAGGGAAGACGACTACGTTGATTGAAGCGATTCAGGATGCGGTGATAGGAAATCAATCCATCTTAGTTTGTGCCCCGAGCAATGCTGCTGTTGATCTTTTGGTAGAGAAACTCACTGATAGAGGAATTGAGACAACTCGACTAGGCCATCCAGCTCGGGTGGAGGAGAAGATTTTAAACCAGACTTTGGATGCAAAGACCGCTTTCCATGATAGTTACCGAGACTTGAAAAAGCTCCGAAAAGAAACTAATCAATGCCTGAATCTTGCAAAGCAATACAAGCGCAATTTTGGTCCGGAAGAGCGAGCGCAACGCAAATTGATGTTTGCAGAAGTTTCTCGGCTCCGTGAGGCCTCCAAATCACTTGAGCAATACATTCAGTTTGATGTTTTTCAGCGAACTCAGGTTTTTGCGACCACGCTCGTGGGTGCTTCCTCCTACCATTTGAAAGGGATGACTTTTGATGTGGTTTTTATTGACGAGGCCGCACAGGGATTGGAAGCTGCTACTTGGATTCCAATTCTTAAAGCAAAAAAGGTTGTTTTTGCAGGCGATCATTTTCAGCTTCCTCCGACAATCAAGTCCTTTCAGGCTGGAAAAGAGGGATTGGCTAAGACGCTTTTTGAAAAAGTAATCCTCCGAAATCCTCAAGCCGCGCAATTACTGGATCTTCAATACAGAATGCCGGAAGTGATCATGGGCTTTTCCAATGAATGGTTTTACAAGGGCAAATTGAGAGCAGCGGAAAATACAAAAACTCATGAATTCCTAAATGAATCAGCGATGGAATGGATTGATACGGCCGGATCTGGCTATTCAGACCAAGTAGAAGCTGAGAGTTTAAGTACTTTTAATCCGGAGGAAGCTAGATTCGCCTGCGAGCACCTGAATAATCTGATCAAATCGATTGGAGTCTCAAAATTTAAGGAAGAAAGCTGGACGATTGGTCTGATTGCACCTTATGGAGCTCAGGTCCGGCTGATTAGGAGCATAATTTTTGATTCTTATGACTTCCCAAATTTGAAGGCTTTGAGCGAGCAGATTACTATTGATACGGTCGATGGATTTCAGGGGCAAGAGAGGGACTTGATGTTGATTTCGCTGACTCGGTCAAATGATAAAGGCGAAATCGGGTTTCTTTCTGAAGTACGGAGAATGAATGTAGCCTTGACCCGAGCGAAGCGGAAACTGGTATTAATAGGGGATAGCAGCACTTTGGCGGTGCATCCTTTCTTTGATTCCTTACTAGGTTATGTGGAGGAAAAAGGAGGTTACCGGAGTGTATGGGAGTTTTTAGGGTGATTGGAAAATTGTCAATCTTCATTTTTATAAATCAGACTGAGAAAGCTCAGCACCTTCCCAAATGCCTCCGCAGATTTCAATTGCTCCCCACTGACTTCTTTACCCAAAAGACGAAGAAGTAAAAGTCCATAGATTCCATTGAGACAGATTTGAATTTCATTTCCGAGAGGATTGCCTTCAGCTTGCACGATCGCCTCGAGAATATGTGGTTTTGCTTTGGAGTAAGTTTCGAAATAGGTTGCATCCGTTTTTAGAAGTTTCCAATGGATTTCGGCTAATTCATTTACCAATTTATTCAACTCACTCAAATGACCCTTATCTATAATGGCTTCAGTTTTCATCTGATTAGACAAGTCAGCAAACCAAGAGGAAATGTCAATTTTCTCATCCTCAGGAACCGGATATTTTGACACAACAAAGCGATCCATTTCGGCGCGATCACCTTGGTAAGATCGAATCAAATCTTCCATCTGATACATGTAAATGAGGTATTCAGCTATGTTTTGAGACTTTTTGCTTTCGGCGACGGATTTCATATTTTCTTAAAGTGGAAGGACAAAGATAAATAGATAATAAAAAAAGATAGCTCTTCGAGTAGATATGAAAAATCCAGGTTAAAAACAGATGTTATATCTAGCGTCTATCTCGGCGAAGGCGTATGACATTTGGTTAAAGAAATCAGACTTCGATCTTGACTTAGGCAGACTTCGGACTGCTTTTTGTTTTTTCAGCAAGAAGAAAAATCTAAAGACCTGCTCAAAGTGATAAAAACCTCAGATTTCAATAACCAAGTCTCAATTTTCGGGTTCATTAGGGAAAGAGACCGTTCTTGAAGATTGATCAATGTGTTTATAAATTGAAACTTATTGTACTGATCGGTTTTTGAGAGGGGATGAGATATGGACACAAGTATGAAGACCTACGCCAAGTGAGACTGTAATAGGGTGTGTGTCCAAGTCCGCAGATTTTCCTCAGGTTAGTCTTGATCCTTCAAAATTGCCTTTGAAACCTAATCATTGATTCTCTCTATTCTCATTTCTCCTAGTTATTTACTATTTTTGCGCCCGAAATGAATATGAAAAACATTAGAAATTTCTGTATCATCGCCCATATTGACCATGGGAAAAGTACATTGGCGGATAGATTATTGCAAGAAACTGATACGGTAGCGGATCGGGATATGCAAAATCAGTTGTTGGATAATATGGACCTGGAGCGCGAGCGAGGCATTACGATCAAGTCGCATGCGATCCAGATGAAGTATACGTATGAGGGGGAGGAATATATCTTAAACTTGATTGACACTCCAGGTCACGTCGATTTTTCCTATGAGGTATCTCGATCTATTGCTGCCTGCGAGGGTGCTTTGTTAATCGTAGATGCATCGCAAGGAGTGGAGGCTCAGACGATTTCTAATTTGTATTTGGCTCTTGGCCATGACTTGGAAATTATCCCGGTTCTCAATAAAATTGACCTTCCTGGTGCAGATCCGGAAGCTGTAGCTGATGAGGTGATTGATTTGATTGGCTGTAAACGTGAGGATATTATTTTGGCCTCCGGCAAAGCTGGATTGGGGATAAAGGACATTCTCGAAGCAGTGATTAAGCGAATTCCTGCACCAAAAGGAGATCCTGAAGCACCACTTCAGGCGATGATTTTTGACTCGGTTTATAATTCTTTCCGTGGAGTAGAAGTTATTTTCCGAATTTTTAACGGGACGATGAGCAAAGGGGACAAAATCAAATTTGTCAACACTGGCAAAGAATACGAGGCAGATGAAATCGGGATCTTAGGATTAAACCAAATTCCCCAGCAAACCATGTCTGCCGGCAATGTGGGATACTTGATCTCAGGAGTGAAAGTTGCCAAAGAAATTAAAGTTGGAGATACGATCACACACGTCAAACGTCCATGCGACGCGGCAATTCAAGGTTTTGAAAACGTGAAACCAATGGTTTTTGCTGGAATCTATCCAGTGGAGACTACAGACTATGAAGAGCTTCGTTATTCCATGGAAAAACTCCAATTGAATGATGCTTCGCTAGTTTGGGAACCGGAAACTTCCATGGCTTTGGGTTTTGGATTCCGTTGTGGATTCCTAGGAATGCTGCACATGGAGATAATTCAAGAACGATTGGAGAGGGAGTTTGACATGACTGTGATCACAACCGTGCCTTCAGTGCAGTTCAAG
>JAFMBQ010000104.1 GCA_017858365.1 Algoriphagus sp.
ATGTCCATAGATACTCCAAATCAGATTCGTTCGGATTTTCCAGAGGCACTTTTTGCAATAAAATCCGAACAAATGAGTGCTTTGCTCAAGGATTTACGACAAGTAGATCTAGTGAAAAGCTGTAACTCTTTCGGGGAATTTCACCATGTGACCCTAACCCAGCCTGATTCCGATCATCAACAGGAATTGAAAGAAATCCTGCTAAAAAAAGGTCATTCACAAATCGAATGGAAGGTCATTGATCCGACCATTGAGGATTGTTTTATCCACTTAATGAATCAATCACATGCCTGAAATAGTAATCAAGACGAAGCAACTCACCAAGAAATTTGGGGATTTCACCGCTGCAGATTCGATCACGTTTGAAGTCTATAAAGGCGAAATCTTTGGATTCCTAGGTGCTAACGGCGCAGGGAAAACTACTGCGATGCGAATGCTTTGCGGATTGTCTAGGCCAAGCTCAGGTGAGGCCACGATCGCCGGCTTTGATGTCTACACCGAAACTGAAAAGATCAAACGAAACATCGGCTACATGAGTCAGAAGTTTTCCCTGTACGAGGATTTAACCATACTTGAAAATATCAGATTTTTCGGAGGTATATATGGACTAAGTGATCGGGAAATCGAAGAAAAAAGCCAGCACCTAATAGGCTTGTTGGGATTGGGTAATGAGACGAAAAAACTGGTGGGAGCGCTGCCTCTTGGTTGGAAACAGAAATTAGCTTTCTCTGTTGCTATTCTTCACGATCCCAAAATTGTCTTTCTCGATGAACCTACTGGAGGAGTGGATCCGGTTACCAGACGTCAGTTTTGGGACTTAATCTACGAAGCCGCTGATCGAGGCATTACGGTCTTTGTGACTACCCACTACATGGATGAGGCAGAGTATTGCAATCGCCTCTCGATGATGGTGGATGGAGAAATAAAAGCGCTTGATACTCCTTCCAACCTGAAAAAACAGTTTGGAGTGGCGTCAATGGACGAGGTTTTTTATGAATTAGCCCGTGGGGCAAAACGAACTGCAGATTGATATGAAATCAAGCATGACCAAAAAGTCACACACCGGAATGATTATAAACCGTGCGAGATTCCATATGACAATTGAAAATCAAATTATAAACAGATGAAACAGTTTTTCACTTTTGTCAAAAAAGAATTTTATCATGTATTCCGTGATCCCAAGACGCTCTTGATGCTGTTTGGATTACCGGTGGTTCAGATTGTATTGTTTGGTTTTGCGCTTACCAATGAGATCAAAAACTCTAAGGTTCTAATCGTGGATTATGCAAAAGATGCTGCCTCGCAGGAAATAATCACCAAAATCGGAGCGACTGACGAGTTTGTCCTTCAACATCAAATCCTCTCTCATTTGCAAATAGAGGATGAATTCAAGACTGGAAGAGCTAGGCTTGCGATCATTTTTCCAGCGAATTTTCAACGGGACTTACTCCACCAAAATTCAACCCAACTTCAAGTTATCGCTGACGCCTCGGA
Organism: Algoriphagus sp.; assembly: GCA_017858365.1. Classification (GTDB taxonomy): domain Bacteria; phylum Bacteroidota; class Bacteroidia; order Cytophagales; family Cyclobacteriaceae; genus Algoriphagus. Next base: position 1,495 of record JAFMBQ010000104.1, read on the forward strand.
TCCCAATCAAGCCAATACACTGACCAATTACATCAACACGATTGTAACCGAATATCAGCAAAGCCTTTCGGAGGTAAATGGCATGCCTTATCAGATTCGTCCGGAGATTCGAATGCTTTACAATCCTGAACTCAAGGGAGCAACCAATTTTGTTCCGGGTGTGATGGCTTTAGTGCTCATGTTAGTCTGCGTATTGATGACTTCCGTTTCGATTGTGCGGGAAAAAGAACTCGGCACCATGGAAGTTCTCCTCGTAAGTCCTTTCAACCCTTTCATGGTGATCATCGCCAAGGCAATTCCTTACTTTTTGCTCTCGCTGGTCAATCTGAGTGTAATCTTGGTTTTGAGTATTACCCTCCTCGAAATGCCCTTCAATGGCAGCTATCTGCTTTTTTTCGCGGAGAGCAGCTTACTCATTTTGACTGCGCTTTCATTGGGGCTTTTAATTTCAAACAGTACAGATTCCCAACAAACAGCGATGCTGATTTCCCTGATGGGCATGCTGATTCCGACCATGTTATTGACTGGGTTTATGTTTCCTATCGAAAATATGCCTCTTCCGCTTCGCGTATTTTCCAATATCATCCCTTCGAAATGGTATTATTTAATTGCCAAATCTATTATGATCAAAGGCCTGGGTTTCTCAGCTATTTGGAAAGAAACCCTCATTCTCCTTGGGATGACGGTATTTCTGCTCACGGTTAGTTTGAAAAAATTTAAAATCCGACTCGCATGAGAACTCTAAGATTCCTTCTTCAGAAAGAGTTTAAGCAGATTTTTCGAAACAAGTCTCTGCTTCCGTTGATTTTTTTAATGCCCATTATCCAGCTTTTAATAATACCTTTAGCGGCGGATTATGAAATCAAAAACATCAATATTTCTATTGTCGATCATGACCGCTCTAGCTTTTCCAGAGCATTGATTTCCAAGATTACAGCTTCAGGTTATTTCGTTTTGGCAGATTATGGAAACTCATTTGAGGATGCATTTAAACAAATCGAGGATAATGAATCGGATCTGATTCTGGAGATTCCGGTGGGTTTTGAGCGAAATTTGATCCGGGAAAACCGCGAAAAACTCTTCATTGCGGTAAATGCCATTAATGGTACAAAAGCCAATTTAGGCGGGGCCTATCTAAACAAAATCATTGCAGAATACAATGCCGAAGTACGCCTTCAATGGACAGATCCCGAGCGGTTCAGTCCGGTTCCAAAGATAAATGTGGCTTCTTCCAATTGGTTTAACCCGTACATGAATTATCGCTTTTTTATGGTCCCGGGGATTTTGGTCTTTTTGGTCACCATGGTAGGGGCGTATATGGCCTCTTTGAATATTGTAAAAGAGAAAGAAATCGGCACGATTGAGCAGATTAATGTCTCCCCGATCAGCAAGGTGAATTTTATTCTAGGAAAGTTGATTCCATTTTGGATTATCGGGGTATTTGTCTTCAGTGTAGGGCTTTTCTTCGTGGCAAGAGTAGTTTACGGAATTGTTCCTCTGGGTAGTATTGGGCTTATCTATGGGTTTTTGGCAATTTACCTGGTAGCGCTTTTGGGAGTGGGCTTATTGATTTCGACTTATAGTGATACGCAGCAGCAATCGATGTCTGTCGCATTTTTCGTGATGATGATTTTCTTACTGATGAGTGGGCTTTTTACTCCGATCGAGAGCATGCCAGAATGGGCGCAAGTAATCGCCTACCTCAATCCTGTCACCTATTTTATAGAGGTAATGCGAATGGTGGTACTGAAAGGAAGTGAGTTCAAGGATATTATCCCCCATTTTCTGAAAATGATTGGTTTCGCAATTTTCTTCAATACTTGGGCAGTCTGGAATTATCGAAAGACATCCTGATTCGGCAGATTTGAAATTAATAGATTATGGATTTATGAGATGATGTAAAAAGCCTATTTTCCTATTTACCGCATCTAGAAAGTCATCACTCAAGACAAGACGGGTGGAGGAAACCCTTCCAATCATTTTGGCGGACCATTATTCTACCCATGGTGTCTTTTCTACCTAAACTTGCTTATAGGTTCTCTATGTCCTCCAAATACTTTTCCGCTTGCTCCAAAATTTCAGTCTTATCCTTCAACTTATCTAAGGTTCTGTAGGCCATTCCGATTCTTGGGTTTTTCTCCAGCTTATGTCGATTTCGGTTGTAAAAATGCCAATAAAGTGAATTAAATGGACAGGCTCCATCACCTGTTTTTTTGTTGGGATCATAGACGCAATGACTACAATAGTTGCCCTGTTTTTTAATGTAGTTGGCCGAGGAGACATAGGGTTTGGTACCGACAATTCCTCCATCGGCAAACTGGCTCATGCCTCGAGTATTGGTGATTTCTACCCACTCGATTGCATCTATGTAGATTCCGAGGTACCATTGATCGATTTCATCTGGATCAATTCCGGCAAGAAGCATAAAATTTCCAGTGACCATCAGCCGCTGAATATGGTGTGCGTAGGCTTGCTCCAAGGATTGGGTAATCGAGTGGCTCAGGCATTTCATCTTGGTCTTCCCTGTCCAAAACCAGTCTGGCAGTTTTCGATCATGTCCGAAGAAATTCAATTCCCCAAAGTCCGGCATCTTGGCCCAATAAATTCCACGCATATATTCCCGCCAACCGATGATCTGCCGAATGAATCCTTCTACTTGCGAGATGCTAATTTCGGATTGACTTTCCTTCCAATGATTCTCCACTTTTCGGACCACTTCCAAGGGCGAGAGCATTTTTGAATTCATTGCAAAGCTCAGTCTCGAATGAAATAGGAAAGGGTCCCAGGTAGTCATCGCATCTTGGTAATCTCCAAAATGGATCAAGAGATTTTCACAAAAATAATCCAAGACCTCCAGTGATTCAGCCCGACTTGTAGGCCAGTTGAATGCTGTTTCATCAATAGTCCCGATGGTCTTCACTCCTGCTTTTTCAATCATTTCCACCAGTAAATTCACAGATTTTGGATGAAGTTTTGGCTTGCGCAAAAGACGTTTATCTTTCAACGCTGAGCGGTTTTCAGCATCAAAATTCCACTTGCCGTCTAGGGGTTCTTTTCCTTCCATGAGGATATCAAAATCCTTTCGCATCTGACGATAAAAAGTCTCCATCAAGAAAGTCTTTTTGCCTTTGAAAAAGTCCTGTAAATATTCTCGCTCGGTAAGAAAATGCTCCGAACCGACTGCCCGAGTTTGAAGCTCAAGACCCTCACAAATAGCTTTCAACTGCTGATCTAGCCGATACTCATCAGGAAGTTGATACTCAAACGAATCAAAACCTTCATTTTTGACCAGTTTAGCTATCATCTTGCCAAGGTCCTGCTCGTTACCTGATTGGTCTAGGGTAAAATAGGTGACATGATGCCCATCCGCTTGTAGTTGATCGGCGAAATTCCGCATGGACTGAAAAAAGGCCACTACTTTCTGAATATGATGCACCACATAATCCGTCTCTTGACGCATCTCCAGCATGAGATAGCTGACATTCGACTCCACTTCATCAAACCAGGAATGGGCTAAATTCAATTGATCACCTAAAATCAAACGTAATGTTTTCGACATAAAAAAGGGCTTTTTAACTAAAGCCCATTCGAAATCGGATTGTTTATGAAATCAATATTTAAAGCAAGGCATAGACGAGGTTCTTCCTCTCCCTTTGGCTGATCCAGCTAAAAAACTGTACCGTAAACTGATTTCATGTGCACCACCTGTATTAGCATTACCCATGGCGGAAAGTGTGAAATCATGGCTATATCCGATGTCTAGTCCACCCCCAAGAGAGATCCCGAGCAAAGCGATAATTGATTCTTGATTTGGCTGCTCTTTCTGAGCCACCGGAATTCCCCGATACCAAACTCCCATTACCAAAGGCTGAATATTCACCTGCGCTCCCATATCCAATTGAGAGAATGTTCCTTGATTTTTATAATTGAAAGCAAGTGTTAGATCCTTAGAGCCTGTCTGTTGGCCCATTAACTGTGAAGAGGATCCTCCAGAAAGATCAAACTTCACCCCTCCATGAGCGGAGACTTTCAATGGCAAAGTACTATTGGCTCCATCCAAGAAGGAAATATTTGGCTGAGTCAGATGATGGCCAGAAATACCAAACCATATATTTTCATTATGATAAAGCATCCCAAAGCCATAATCCATAAATTGGTGACGAGCGCCTACTCCTAAATTTTCCCCACTGAAATCCCCGATTAAACCTGTTTGATCGTCGATTTGGCTTCCAAAAACCAACTCTCCAAAGTAGGCATCGCGATCTATATAGCTTACTTGGCCTCCTACACGAAGGAAAGATCTAATCCCGAGTCTCAATCGGTACGCATAGGTAACGCCAATCTCAGAGACGCTAAGATTAGCCATGCTCTGCTGAGATTTATTAACGATCAATCCAATCCCGCTATTCGCACTGAAGATGTAGTGATCTACATAAGCAGAGTAGGAAGTAAAAGATTGGTCAAGACCTGGCCATTGATTTCGGTAGTTTACTCCGATCCTGGTCATTTCTGAGGAGCCAGTCATGGCAGGGTTCAGGTAGAGTGGAGCTGCATAGAACTGCGAATACTGCACATCTTGAGCATACGAGCCGAAGCAGTTAGAAAGGAAGACGATCATGATGAGAACTTTTTTCATTCCCTATCTGATTAAGGTTATCCCACCTGTTTTTTCAAATTGGCGTCCATCGCTAGAAACGTAAGTGATTCGGTATAGGTAATTACTGGCAGGAAGAATCTGCCCATTGGAGGTTCCATCCCAGCCCTTACTTTCGAGACCATTGGTAGAATAAATTCGTTCCCCCCAGGTATTGAAAACATCCATAGTGAAGGAGGATACCGCTTTGATTTTGGGAATAAAGGTGTCATTCAAGCCATCTCCATTAGGAGTGAAGGCATTTGGCATAACCACCAGCTCCGCTGGATTGGAAACCTGAATAGTTTTAGACTCTTGGCTACTACAGCCATAAACATCGTAAGCTTTCAGAACCACATCAAACATTCCTGGCATTTCAAAATGGTGAATTGGATCCTTATCCTGTGAGATTTCTCCATCTCCAAACTCCCATTCCCAAGCGATAAATTCATTAGAAATCTCCGTTTCGAAGATGATATCTTCCGAAACCTGTACTTCTTCCTCACTATTGATTTCTAATTTTCTATAGTTGAAACCGATTCTTCCACCCTTAGCGGTTTGGCTAGGGAAGTCTACTTTGGTTTCAGTTTCAATCGTACACCCTCCGGCATCGGTGATTTGAACTTTAATGATTCCTGATTTCGAGAAATTGATTTCTCGCGTGTCACTATCCCCAGTATTCCATGTAATGTGATACGGCTCTCTTCCACCTTCAATCGAAACCCAGGCCACTCCATCAATCGAACCTAACGCACAGTCCACATCCAAAACTGATTCAATTCGAGCATCGAGCATTTGGGGCTCGGTAAACTGAAAGGCTTTGGTGATCCCACAGCCACTCTCATCACTTACGGTGATTTGATAAGTTCCTGCACTTAGATTGTTTCGGGTTAAATCTCCAGAAGTTCCATCAGACCAAGTGACCGAATACTTTCCAAAAGCTCCTTTCACTCCAAGTTCAATCTGACCATCAGCATTTCCAGCGCAGGAAACATTGGTTGATTTGATCAGGTTCAGTTCCAATACGGAAAGCGTGGAGATGTCCACTTGTTTATCTACTACGCAGCCTGAAGCATCTGTCACTTTCACCGAATAATTTCCTGAAGAAAGGTTAAGGAGATCCTTGCTCGTGGCTCCAGTATTCCAAGCATAAGTATAAGGTGTTTTTCCCCCGAATACAGCTAAGACAATTGTGCCATCGGTAGTTCCATCACAGGAAGCTGGAGTCACGCTCGCGGAAAGATTCATTGAAACCAGAGCTTCTACTTTAAAGCTTTTTTGGAAAGCACATCCCTTCTGATCTGTGATTTGGACTTGATAGTCTCCTGCAGCGATGTTATTCAGATCTTTTGATGTCGATCCATCTGTCCAAGTATAGGTATAAGGTGCTACACCGCCAGATACGCTTAGGTTAATCTTGCCATCTGGCAGATTAGAGCAAGATGGTGATTGAATCTGATCAGTTACCAGGATCCCTGCAGCTCCACTTTTAACTTCAAAAGAAACAGTCACATTACAATTTAACTTATCTGAAACAGTCACTGAGTAAGTGCCTGGAGACAAATTGCTAGCCTCCCAAACATCCTTGAGCCCATTGCTCCAAAAAATCTGGTAAGGTTCTCCTCTACCGATTTTAACTCCAATTTTAGCATAGCCATCAAGGGATGATCCACAGGTAGCATCTTTGGTGATGATTTGATCAAGGATCAAGGGAAAATGTGGCTGAATAACAATTTGCTCAGTATGCTTTTCGCCTTCCGCATCAGTAATATAAACCGTATATACACCTGCGTTGAGATTGGATATATCCTTAGAAGTCTCAAGCGTATTCCAGCGAAAAGTATATGGAGCTTTTCCACCACTGACATCTAATAGAATTAAACCTTTGTCGGAATTTGAGCACAAGGCCAGTTGACCTGACACCTTTACCAGTATTCCATCCATAGAAAAGTTTCTAAAATTCTCAGTGGTTCGTTTTGGTATTTCAAAAGTAAACTGGGCAAATGCAGTTTGACTCCCACTTCCGATGAGGACAAAAATCAAAATGCAATAGAACGCGATTCCCTTTTTCACAGATTTACCATTTATTCAAACAGATAGCGATTTCAAATTTCCGAATATGTCTTACAAATCGCTTTTTTTGTATTCAAGCTTTAAAAATAATATTTTACGTAAATGACATACAGCAAAATGATATTCTTAATTTTTTACTATTACTTAGAATAAAGGCAGAATTACTCTATTTACCAAGGTGATTGGAAGCGTAAGAAATGGTGGGATTGGTTCAAAAAATCAATTTTTTCTATAAAGGGTTATATAGACCAAAAAGCTGTGGGGATGCTACTTTTTTCTAGGCACAAAATGCATCAGAAATAAAACCCATGTTTGTAATAAAAAGGCAATAATTATTACTTTTTTTTGAAAAAATGAAAAAACGAGGCTATTTCGTTAATATTTAAAGCAAGGAATAGTCCTAGATCTCATATTTCGGTTTTTAGGATCACCCCACAAAAAGGAATAAGTAATCGAAACTTCATGTGCTCCGCCAGAATTTCTGAGTCCAAGCTTTGATATAGTGACGTCATAGGAGTATCCAATATCCAATCCACTTTCGAGTGAAATGCCTACTAATCCAATAATTGCCTCATTGTTTGGCAAACCGTTTTTGGTGGGTAATCCTCGGTACCATACTCCCAATACCAAAGGATCCAAGAATAATTGTGCTCCCACGTCCAACTGGTTAAAGGGGTCTTGCTGCTTGTAATTAAAAGCAAAAGAAATGGACCGCTCTGCATAAGCATGTGTAATGTAATTTCTTCTCCCTCCTTGCAAATCAAATCGAATCCCCCCTTGAGCGGATAGTTTCATTGGAAGCCTGGAAATCTGACCTTCCACAAAAGAAACGTTCGGTTCAGAAATATGGTGTGCCGATACTCCCAGCCAGACCTTATCAGAATAGAACATTCCACCCAAGCTGTAGTCGAAAAAGTTATAGCGACTATCAATTGGAATACCATTTAATTCATCTGTAAGCCCCCCGACTGTACCATTAATAATATCGATCTGAGTTCCGAAAACTAAATCAGAAAAGAATGCATCACGCTGCATGTAGCTTCCCATTGCTCCCAATCTGAAATACTTATTTTCTCCAAGTTTCAATCGATAGGCGTAGGACAAGCCTATTTCGTTGGTGGAAAGATTTGCAAGACTTTCTTGGCTTCCATTGAAAATTAGCCCTATTCCACTATTGTAATCCATAAGGTAGTGGTCAATATAAGCGGAATAAGAGTTGAAATTTTGATCCAATCCAGGCCATTGATTTCGATAATTTACTCCTATTCGGGTTAGCTCACTTGCTCCAGTTAAAGCTGGGTTGAGGTAAAGGGGAGCTGAGTAAAATTGGGAATATTGTACATCTTGGGCGTAGGAGTCTTGGACTGTGCTATATAACACAATCAAAAAAATAAATAAAATGCCTAATAATCTCCTCGACATAAGTTACTGCTCCTTCCCTAAAGATAAAGTTCTCATTATGAGCTAATCTTTCGGGGATTGAATCTTTAAATGTGGATTTTGAAACTACTAGGGCTTCTGATCGGGTCCAATCAAATTAGTCTCTATCCTGTTTAGACTGAAGACCAAAAATCCTCAATCATAAACAGATTAACCCATAATCAATAATAGTACCAAAGGGTTTTTAGCAATACTATTTTCTTGGATTAGAGATCCAATACCACCTGATTTTTGACCAAATCATCAAACTCTTCCCTTTTTCGGATCAGTTTAGCTTCCTTTTTCCAGACCAACACTTCTGCTGGCCGGAGTCTTGAATTATAGTTGGATGCCATACTAAAACCATAGGCTCCTGCATTTTTGATTACGATCAAATCCCCAGAACTAATCTCAGATAGGCTACGGTCTGCCGCCAAAGTATCTGTCTCACAAATATATCCAACAACATTATAACGTTTAGGATTACCTTCAGGATTACTCAAATTATATACTTCATGATAAGCGTCATATAGCATCGGCCGGATCAAATGATTCAATCCTGAATCCACGCCCACAAATGTCAGTTGAGGAGTTTGCTTCACCACATTGGTTTTTACCAGTAAATACCCAGACTCACTGACCAAAAATTTTCCCGGCTCAAGCCAAAGCTCCAATTCCCGACCGTATTGCCTACAAAATTCTTGAAAGGCAGCAGTGACTTTGCTTCCCACTTCAAAAATGTCAGTTGTCACATCCCCAGGCTTATATCCAACCTTGAATCCTCCCCCAAAGTCTAAAAATTTCAGATCTGGAAACTTAAAAGCTAAATCGAAGAGCACATTTCCACCTTTCAAGAAAACCTCTGCATCCAAAATGTCAGAACCTGTGTGGACATGAAGCCCAGTAATCAATAACTTGTAATCAGCAATAACCGCAAATAATTCCTCTAGCTGATGGATGGAAATCCCAAATTTGCTATGGATATGGCCCACTGATATTTTTGCATTTCCACCTGCCATGATGTGTGGATTTATTCGAATACAAACTGGAACTGTATTTCCATAAGTTTGACCAAACTGAGCCAAAATGGATAGGTTATCCAAATTGATCATTACGCCAAAATCCACTGCTTGCTGGACTTCTTCAAAACTGACACAATTTGGGGTGTACATAATTTCATTTGGAAGAAATCCCGCCAATAAGCACAATCGAACTTCTTCTATCGAAACTGCATCGACCCCTCCACCGGAAGCTCTAACCACTTTTAAGATCGATATATTCGAAAGTGCTTTAGTGGCATATTTGATCTTCAACGGAACGCCACTAAATGCATCTTTTAAGGCTTGAATTTGGCTTACAATCTTATCTCCATCGTAGACATAGACTGGTGTCCCAAATTGTAGCGCAATGGATTTTAGACTGATTCCTTGAATTTTAGAGGGATTCTGAACTGAGGGCATAATTTGAAATTTGACCTCAAAGGTAGTTAAAACAAAAAAAAAGGAGGTAAAAACCCCCTTTTTAAATATTTAAATCACTACTGTCCGAGAAACGGTTTAAAATTTAGGGGAA
>JAFMBQ010000105.1 GCA_017858365.1 Algoriphagus sp.
CGGGGATATAATCATCCCCCTGTGTGTCGGCCACTCGTCATGGGTATTTCATATGCTATTAAAAAGTATAACTGATTCCAGATAGTTTGGAATTATTGTATTCCATCCTAATTCGTCATGGAGTTTTTTGGCTAATACTGCAGACGCTTCCTCTTCTCCGTGAACGACAAAGGCAACTTTTGGCTTCTCTATAAATCCATCAGCCCATTCCATGAGTTCGTCTTGGTCTGCATGGGCAGATAGCCCATCGATACTGTAAATTTTGGCTTTTACAGGGACAGCATTTCCATAAATCTGAATTTGAGGTTCACCGTCCACTAATCTTCTTCCTCGAGTTCCTTCTGCTTGGAACCCTACGAAAATCACTCCATTTTGGGCATGCGGCAAACGATTATATAAGTGATGGACAACTCGCCCTCCAGTCGCCATGCCACTGGCAGAGAGAATAATCGCATTTCCCCGGAATCCATTCAGAGATTTGGATTGCTCCTGCTTTTGATAATAATGAAGCTGTGGGTGTTTAAAAGGATGATGGTCCACTTCTTCCAAAACAGCATTTAATTTATGATCTTCATGAAAATCCTCATAAAGCTTTGTTGCATTAATTGCCATCGGAGAATCAAGAAAAATAGGAACTTTAGGAATTTTCCCTTTCTCCATAAGGTGGAATAAATAGTACAGGACCAATTGTGTCCTACCTACGGAAAATGCAGGTATTATCACCAGACCACCTCGGTCAAATGTGTCTAAAATGGCAGAGGCTAGTTCCTCAGAAGCCTTTACTGGAGGTTGTTTTCGATCTCCATAAGTAGACTCTATCCAAATGATATCCGCTTTTGGGATCAATGTCGGAGGAAAGAGAATCGGGTCATGGTACCTTCCTAGATCTCCCGAAAAAACCAGTGTTTTGGTTTGAGAATCTCCTTTGATTTTAATTTTGACAATGGAGGCACCTAAAATATGGCCAGCATGGTAAAAAGTAACTTCTATGGAATCATGAATGTGAAAAGCTTTTCCAAATGACTTTGGTACAAACATTGGGAAAACTGCCTCAGCATCTTCCTGAGTATAGAGCGGCTGGGGATCATCGTGACGAGAATAGCCTTTCTTTTTGGCATATTCGGCTTCTTCTTCCTGTAATTTACCTGAATCCAACAAAAGGATTTTAGCCAGCTCAGCAGTTGCTTCGGTACAATAGATCGGCCCTTTGAATCCTTGCTTCACGATTCGAGGAAGGCTACCTATATGATCCAAGTGGGCATGAGTCAGTACGATTGCTTCCATTTCACCAAGGGGCATAGGGAATTTGTCCCAATTTCTTTCTCGGAGTTCTCTCCGACCTTGGAATAATCCACAATCCACAAGGAATTCAAATTCCCCTATATCAATTAAATAGCGCGATCCAGTGACTGACCCAGCACCTCCTAAAAACTTTACAGTTACATCCATAGTAATTAATTTCATTTAGAAGGTACAAAAAAAAAGCACCCGACAGGGTGCTTTAGGTTACAGAATTACTGTCTTTGAGTCTTTATATTTTACTTTACTTAGACTGTCGAGCGTTTGTTTGGAGACTTCGGTGGAGTCAGAAATCACAATTTCCTCATCTGACTCTTTCTCCACATCTTCAATTTCGCAGGTCAAGCAGACAAGTCCCTTTTGATTGAAAGTCCATACCGTCTTAGAAGAAAGATCCGAGGATCTGTATCCGTTTCGGTAGATTGTATTCCGCAGTACTTCCAGCAGTGAGCGCTCCATGATAAACGGCTTTTCAAAAGGAATTTCGAGGATCAAATTCAGCTTTTGGTCTCTGAAAGCATCGATAGAGTTGATGTCAAAACCTTCGTCAAATGTGACAATTGAGTCTAATAAATTATAGTTGTAGACCATCACTTTGGCATTATTCATCGCTTCAGCTTTAGTTTTTCCTCTGGAGAAATATTCCTGCTTTAACCTTACCAGACTATCAGATGTGCCTTCTAACTTCAAATTCACTTGATTGAATGTAGATTCCTCTCCAATTGGATTAAGTTGGAGAATCAGGGTTCTTCCAGTTACAGGAAGTACTTCTTCGGTTTTATGCCAGTTTTCTTCTTTGAACTGAACCACTATTCTAGGGATTTGGAATGCGCAAATCCCGACACATAGGAGCCAAAGGCCTAACGCAACAAGTCCAAAACGACCACCAATTAGGCTTTTCTGCGCCAAGACACTTAAACCAAGTAGGACTATTATAATCCCAGGTATGATCATTAGGAATGAGGCTCCAACTACTAACCATACCGGCACAATATTGCTGAAGAGTTCGATAGGAAAATTCTCCATCAATACTACAAAGTCATCATTAGTGAAAAGACCGAAATAGATAAAGAGGGTGATGATAGGAGTTATCGTAATGCCTAATCCTAAGAAGAATACAATCAAACCAAAAAACACCCGAATCACCGTAAGAATGACCATTCCTACAGGTCCCAATGCTTTTCCAATGGCTTCAATGACTTGACCCAAAACCCGGAATGGAGTCAATAGAATTGTCTTAGTGCGAGATTCTGGAATGATTGGACCGGGGTTTAGATTTTCTTTGAGCGTCGAATCAATATTGTCCAGCGTGATTTCTCCACCCTTCATTCGGATTCGCTCGGTAATCGAACTTGCTACAGGAGTAATAATCCAAAGTATCAAGTAAATCAGGATTCCAGAACCGCCAGCTACGATCAGAAGGACAAAAGCTAAACGAATGTAAAGTACTTCAAAATTAAAATAGGCTGAAAGTCCACTGGAAACCCCTCCAAGCACTTTGTCATCTGGATTTCGATATAGTTTTTTGATGTTTTTATCTTCTGTGAGGTCATAAGAAACTGGTAAAATGACCCAAAGCACGATGTAGGCAATAGCAGCAAAAATCCCGAAGCTGAGGTTTAAGTTGAAATTATTAAATGGGAATATGTCAAATGAGCCAAAGTTGAGCTTGATATTACCGCTGAATAGGATCAGGATCGCGATCAAACGAGGCCAAAGCGGATCGATGGCAAAGTACTTTGCAAATCCGGCACATACGCCTCCTAGTATTTTCTTGTTTTCTAGCCTGACGAGTTTTTTGTAACCGCCCAGTTCTGCGTTCGGTGGGGTGACATATTTATAAGGGTCTTCCTCTTTTTCTTCAGAATCCAAATCGATGTTGCTTTCGGATTTCCCATCTTCTACCGCTACGAAATCAGCAATGGTCCCCATTTTTTCAATGAGTTTTTCCACGTTTTCAGCGGTGATGACTTGTTTGTTGTTTTTCAGATTGCTGAGAAAAATCTCGGCAATCCGGTTTTCGATATCGGAGATGATCTCCTGATTATCTGAGTAGGAAGAAAAGTGAATATTAATTGCATCCAGATATTTCCGGAGGCTATCATATCCGTCTTCTTCGATGTGGAATAGAATCCCACTGATGTTGATGCTTATCGTCTTTTTCATGTGTGTGTCATTTTAGATTCGAGCGCATTCCTTGCCTGTTTGGTAATAGCTAAAGGTTTTATTTGCGTGCGATTTCATGAATTCAATTCTTAGTAGTGATAGTAAGGGTGGAGTTGACCAATGCGGACCAGGTTTCGGAGAGGGTTGCTTTGAATTCCTTCCCTGATTCTGTGATTGAGTAATATTTTCGCGGTGGTCCTGATTCTGATTCCACCCAGCGATATTCTGCTAGTCCAGCTGTTTTGAGGCGATTGAGAAGTGGATATAGTGTCCCTTCCACTACTATCATCTGAGCTTGGGTAAGCTCTTCGATCAAGTCTGAGGTATAAACTTCGCCTCTGGAGATGATATGCAAAACGCAAAACTCCAAGAGTCCTTTGCGCATTTGAATCTGTGTGTTGGCAACATTCATTGTAAGGGGATTAAATTTTCTTTTTTGACAGGAAATTGAATTCCTTTTGACATTCCTGAAAGAAAAATGATACCAATCTTTACTAGACTACCTTGTATAACCTAATTCCTTGCTATAACTAGTTGCTTTTTGGAAAATAGGAAAGAAGAAATTGCTTTAATTTGCCTTAGAGCCTATTTTATAGAGATGGAATGAAATTGAGATTATTTTTTCCAACAAATCCAATTTCTTAGCCCCATCTTTATAGATGTTAAAATCCGTACAACAAAATGTACGAAAACGTACAGATGCATTGATTAGAAGTAAGATTTTCAGCCTTGAATTATTTAACTAATGGATTTTGATCTATTTTGGAAAGTGAAACAAGGGATTCTGCGAATAAGGTGTGTTTGTATACTGCTAATCATTTTCGGTCTAGGGCTGTCCTTCGGATATGCTCAGGATATTACACCGAAGTATTCCAATGAATTTTTGAGTATTGGGGTTGGTGCTCGAGCACTAGGAATGGGTGGCGCACAAGTATCATCCGCGCGTGATGTCACTGCCGCCTATTGGAATCCGGCAGCCTTGATGGGAATCCAGCACAAATATGATTTCAGTTTGATGCATTCGGAGTATTTCGCTGGTGTAGCCCAATATGATTATTTAGCTTTTTCTACCCCGATCAAATCAGAGAGTCAAGTCGCTGTGTCACTAATTCGATTTGGCGTTGATGATATTCCAGATACACGATTTCTTTATGATGCCAATGGCGCATTAAATTATAATAATATCCAATTCTTCAATGCAGCTGATTATGCCTTGCTATTAAGCTATGCACGAGATTTATCGGATCACTTTAAAGTGGGGATGAATGCAAAAGTGATCCATCGGAATGTTGGAAAATTTGCTCAAGCTTGGGGTTTTGGACTCGATCTTGGTGGGATTTATGTCAAAGATCGATTAACCTTGGGACTCATGGTTCGCGATATCACGACCACATTTAACGCCTGGTCACACAATGCGGATCTCGTTCGTGACATCTATTCTCAGACAAATAATGAAATCCCACTCAATTCCGTAGAACTGACCTTACCAAGGGCTATTTCAAGTATTTCCTACCAATGGAAAATCGGAAGCGACTTTGGTTTACTGACAGCTTTGGATTTGGATATGACATTTGATGGCAATCGAAATACGGTTATCAGCACCGAATTGATCAGTATTGACCCTCGTTTTGGAATGGAGGCAAGTTTCCAAAACCTTGCATTTTTGAGAGCTGGAGTTGGTAATTTTCAATACATCAAAGATTTTGATGGGAAAAAAAGTCTCAATTTTCAGCCTAGTATGGGAATTGGGGTATTTCTAAGTGAGCGGTTCCAGATTGATTATGCATTATCGGACATCGGCAATGTATCGGAGACTCCGTATTCACATGTGTTTAGTGTTCGGGTTAGTTTGGAGCGATTGGCTCCAGATTTTAGGAAATTTAAATTCGGAGAGAATTGATGAAGTATAAAATCATCTTATTTGGGAGCTTCCTGGTTTTCCTTTCTTCAATGGTATTTGCGCAGCAAGTTCCATGGTACTCCTATGGTGAGACCTATTACAAGATCCCTACATCTGTGGACGGGATTCACCGGATTTCAGCTCAAACACTAAGCAATTCAGGTGTGGCTATCTCAACCTTGAATCCAGCTGCTCTTCGACTATTCCATCGTGGAAAAGAAATAGCGATTCATGTCCAGGGAGGTGATGATGGAAGTTTTGATTCCGGAGATTACATAGATTTCTTCGGGCTTCGTAATGATGCGACTTTAGATCGATTACTGTATAGCGATTTTGACTCGATTCCTAACCCCTATTTCAATACTCATTCCGATACTACTTCATTTTTCCTTAGTGTAGCGCCAGGGCAAGTTGGGAAGCGAATGGTCCTGCGAGCCGCGCCTGAAGCATCTATACCTGTGGTCAATCAATATCGAACTGAGAAACTTCAAATTTTTTCAGAGCAATATTCACTTGGACAAGGCTATACTTTTGATTTCCGATTATCCAAATATGACGTAGGTCAAGGTTGGGTGAGTTCGATTATTACCAAGGGAACTACCAGGCAATTGAATTTCTCAACTTTAGGTACAGTCCCAAATTCGGGTACTGCCAAATTAGAAATTGGACTGGTCGGCAGATCTTCTAATAATCATGTGACTCGGATTTTGGCGGGTAGGACTGCTTCGACTCAGCGTGTAGTAGGAACTATCTCTTACCAGTTTTTCAGCTACCCATCCCTAGCGCTCAATCTTCAAATGAGTGACTTTAATTCGGATGGAAGTATTGTTATTGGTATTCAATCGGCCGGCCCCGATGCAACTGACAACGTCTCGGTTGCTTATGCAAAACTGGTTTTTTTGAAAAATGTAGGTTCAGGAAATTTTGATTCTGAGCTTTTCATTGTTCCTCCTGGGAACCAGCGAATTCAACTCAATGCAGTCAGTGGAAACTACTTGGGACTTAATCTGAGAAATCCTGAGAACCCTGAGCGGATCCTGTTTACGTCTGGAAACCAATCGATAAGTTTCCGAGCAGCAGCTGCCACTGATACAAGCAGGATTTGGATTCAACGTGAGGAAAAAGCGATCACAGTTGCTAAAATGGAGTCAGTCCAATTTAGGAATTTGCTTGCTCAGCCAGCGAATTACATTATCGTGAGTCATCGTGAATTGGAGAAGTCTTCTAAACAATATCCGAATCCGATAAAAGCCTATGCAAGTCACCGCTCTTCTCCAGCTGGTGGGGGATTTGATACGCTGGTGGTCCGTGTCGAAGATTTGTATAATCAGTTTTCCTATGGAGAAAAATCGTCTTTGGGGATTTATGAATTTCTTAAAGCCTATTATCCAGTTCATAAGCCTACGCACCTTCTGCTTGCGGGTAGATCCTTGGCGATTTATTCCACGGGAAGGCTTGGGGGGGTGACATATTTTTATCGAAATAATCAGGAGGCATTCAATTTTCAAGACCTTATTCCTGTTGGAGGTTACCCATTTTCTGATAATGTTTATGCCTTGAATTTGGATCTCGAAAATCCTAATTCTCCTGCAATCGCAATTGGAAGAATTCCAGCTAGAAATTCACAGCAGCTAGCTGATTACCTAGATAAAATAGTCGAAAAAGATCAGGTGGCTATTTCGGAACCTTGGCAAAAGGAACTCATTCATTTGGGCGGTGGAGTTACTGAATTCGAATTGGACCGTTATTTTAACTGGTTAAATGGATTCAAAAGCATAGCAGAAGGGCCTTTTTTGGGCGGGAATGTAAAGACCTACCGAAAGCGATCTAACTCCTCGATTGAGGTGATTGACATTACCGGTGATCTGAATGAAGGAAAATCTTTGGTAACCTTTTTTGGTCACGGATCTCCTACGATTATTGATATTGAGATCGGATTTGCATCAGATCCTACTTTGAATTATCAAAACAGGGGAAAGTACCCAGTCATGCTTTTCAATGGATGCGACTATGGAAGTGCTTTTGGTTCAGTCTATACTCAAGGTGAAGACTGGGTGATGACACCTCAAAAAGGTGCAGCGGCCATATTAGCTAATTCTTCAATCGGAGTGGATGTGTATTTGAGGAGATATTCCGAACTCTTTTATCAATCCGCATTCGCAGATAGCTCAATGATCTATCGTACACTTGGGGAAGTCAAAATGGAAGCAGAGAAAAATTTCATCCAACGGTTCGGTTTGGGGCCATTGAATGTTTCCCATATGGAACAGATGATCAATTTTGGAGATCCGGGTATCCGAATGTTCCCAGCAAGCAAGGCTGATTATAGTTTGAATGTAGCGGAGGTTTCCTTGACCAGTTTCGATGAAAATGATCCGCTCACGGTGCTTTCGGATAGTTTGAAATTGAGTTTTGTAATACGAAATATTGGGAGAGTAGACCAAGATTCGATTGATTTTAAAATTGGTAGACAGCTTCCCAATGGGACTTCTATTCTATTTCCAGTAGTAAAAATCCCTTCGATTTCTCGCTTAGACACTGTTGTTTTTTCTGTCCCAAACACAGGATTAGAATCGGCAGGTGAGAATCTTTTTTTCATTGAGGTAAATTCTGCTAAAAATGTCGACGAATTAAGCTTTGCTAATAATTCGATTACCCATGCTAAGTTTATTCCACTCAGTGGCCCAATTAATTTGAGTCCGGTTGATTTTGGAATCACCTCTTCTACAACAGTGACCTTGATTGCACAGACGCCAGTTCGAACCGTCACCGAGCGGACACTGATCATTCAATTGGACAGTGCGGTAAGCTATACCTCTCCCTTCCGTAAGGAAATCAGAATAACTACAAGAGGTCTAGCCGAGTGGCCTGTTATACTACCACCAAGTGCGGATAGCTTGACATTGTATTGGAGATCGAGATTTCAAGATGTCAATCCCGGTGAAACAGATTCATGGACTAATTCCTCTTTCTCCTATATTCCTGAAGGACCAAATGGCTGGACCCAGCGAACTGTGCCTCAGTTGGAGAAAAGTCAACTCACTAATTTGACCTATAACGAAGCGGAAAAGTCCTGGAATTACCTGGAGAAAAAAATGGGTTTTGAAGTTTTTACAGTGGGAGCTGCAGTGGACACGCTTTCCTTTCGGAATACTCAGTTTTATTTGAATCAGATTCCGCAGATTCTTGATAATGTAAATAATGCCAACAGTCGACTTTGCCCCAATGGGTCTTTGGGATTGGTGGCTTTTGACCAAAAAACTCTAATACCATACTTGGCTATCCCCATACCGGGATTTGAAATTTTGGATTCGCGGTCTTGCGGACGAGTTCCTCAAATGATTCAAAGCATCCAGAACTCTTGGATCACGACTCCAGGTCAAACGATTCTCTTAGACTATGTGAAAAATGTGAAGGCAGGAGATTATGTCGTTATATTTTCGGTTGGTAATGTGACGTTTGAAGGTTGGCCAGATCTTGCAATCAATGGGCTGAAAGAACTTGGAGCTAATGAAACAACTCTTCGCTCCTTAAAAAATGGGGATCCTTACATTCTCTATGGTAGGAAAGGGATGCGCTCCGGCGAAGGAATTGAGATTGTAGGAAATAAGGATATGGAAGTGCCAGCAAATAAGCAGACACTTTCATTTGATACAGATCTAGTTGGTTATTTTACTTCAGGGACAATTATTACGCCGCTAGTCGGACCTGCTTCGAACTGGGAGCGATTTTTTCAGCAGGTAAAAGCACGAGATTGGATCAATGAGGACTTGACTGGTTTTGATGTGTTGGGTGTCAAAGAAAATGGGGAAGAGGTAACTCTTATTCCTTCCGCCCGAGATTCAGAAATTGACCTTTCCTTTATCGACTCAAATACTTATCCTTACCTCCGTCTGAAATACGACATGAATGATGTGAATTCTACTGCTCCGGCCCAGTTAGATAAATGGCAAGTGAACTATAGCGGAGTGCCTGAAGGCGCATTGATTCTGAAGTCGGCTAGAGATCAGGTAAATCTGAGGGAAGGTGAAAATGGAAGGTTGGAACTTCAATTTAAGAATGTGTCCCGTTATAACTTTCTTGATTCTATTCAGGTGAACTGGACCTTTACGAATCTAAGCAGTAAAAAAGTTGAGAACTTTACGAAGAAGTTCCCGAGCTTAAAAGCAGGAGATGCCTTTGACTTTACGATAGAGTTTAATTCGATAGGAAAAACTGGTGAAAATCAATTGACAGTATTTGCGAATCCAAGAATCCAGAAAGAACAGACTTTCCGAAACAACCAGGTTGATTTAGGTACCTATTTCTTGGTTGAAGGGGATAATTCAACCTCGCTGTTGGACGTTAATTTTGATGGGATCTATATCATGGATGGGGATATTGTCTCTCCAAATGTGATGATCACTGCGCTTTTGAAGAATAATCAAACGCTGATTTATAAAAAAGACACACTGGGAATGGAGCTTTTCCTCAAGCAAAATTGCGAAGGTTGTCAATACTCCCGAGTGAATTTTTCTAATCCAAATTTGACTTGGACTCCTGCTTCGGAGGAAAATGACTTCAAAGTTTCCCTCATTCCGGGACCATTGGAGGACGGAATCTATACCATTCGAATTACCAATGAAGATTCACTTGAGCCTTATGAAATTCAATTTGAGGTCATCAATGAATCACAAATCACTAATTTCTATCCTTACCCAAATCCATTCAGCACGAGTGTGAGATTTGTGTTTACCGTGACTGGAATGGAAGTGCCTGATGAAATCAAAATTCAAATCATGACAGTCACCGGAAAGGTGGTTCGGGAAATCTTGCAAAATGAATTAGGCCCAATCCGAATTGGAAACAACCTAACCGAATACGCTTGGGATGGGAGAGATGAGTTTGGTGATCAACTGGCAAATGGGGTGTATATCTATCGAGTTTTGATCAGGAAAAATGGTCAATTCATGGAACATCGACCAACTGCCGGAGACAAGGCCTTTAAAAAAGGATACGGTAAGATGTATCTCTTGAGGTAATCAAGCTTGGTTTAGGATTACTTTTTCAAATAGCTGTATATCCC
Organism: Algoriphagus sp.; assembly: GCA_017858365.1. Classification (GTDB taxonomy): domain Bacteria; phylum Bacteroidota; class Bacteroidia; order Cytophagales; family Cyclobacteriaceae; genus Algoriphagus. The sequence goes on from JAFMBQ010000105.1 coordinate 10,431, forward strand.
TACTCCTCCAAAAATCAATAAAATGGCTCCGATTCCCCACTGTATAGGCGAGCTCATGGACTTTTGCGCTAGCAAAAAAGAACTGGCTAGAACACCTGTGCCAAATGAGATTAATGTCCTCGGTAGCATTCCCGGGATGCCATAGATCAGAACTTTGCGAAGCGAAATCTGCATTGAAGCGAAAATGAAACTGGAAATAGCAAAAGGGATTACCGGGCTAATTCGTACGAAAAACACTAATGATCCTTCTTTTTCCTTTCGTGAGTCTAGCTCGGATTTTAGTTTTGGGTTTTTGGTAAAGAGAATTTCAAGTAGGCCTGAGTTACTTTGCAGACCTAAAAAGTATCCTATCACTGATGCTACAGAATATGCTAAAATCAAAAATGGCAAGCCTATCCAGCCAATAAAAAAGCCAGAAGCTAATGCTGTCAATGTAGTAGGAAGCAAAGCTAATCCCATGAGTAAAGCAGCCAATAAGGTATAAATCGTATAATCTAAAAGTGAATCTAATTCCCAATTGCTGATGGTTTCATAATTCAAAATCAAAATTGTTGATCCCATAATCGGCATCAAACTCACCCAGAGCCAAGCTATAATGCTAACCGGCCTCTTCTTGAAGTAGGTTTGAATAACTTTGAAAATACTGCCGTTTTTTGTCATCTTTAGGAATTCTCGAACTCGAAATACTTTACAAGTGTAAGTATAGTACGATTCGCGTGATTACACCCATATTAAGTGAATGCTAGAGTCTCTT
>JAFMBQ010000106.1 GCA_017858365.1 Algoriphagus sp.
AACAAAAGATATACGCGATTGCATGGAACATTAGTCTTCACTTTAGAGACAATTGGCAGGGTACACCATTCAAAGCTCAATTGGTATGCGATAAGAAAATTAATGCTGTTAGATATAAATCATTCCTTGACGAAATTGGTATTGTGACCAGTGAAGTACTTATCTCTGCTCCCGATGAACGGGAGGGTGAAGACAGTGCCTTTGGGAAATCTCCAGAAAAAGTAAATCAGTTTTGGAAGCGAATCTTAGATGAACATGGAAACTCAAAGACCTATGAGAAAAATGTCATCAGTAGGTTTAAAAATCAAGAAGATCCTGAGATTATCATTGTTGTAGACAAACTCTTAACAGGTTTTGATGAGCCCAAGAATACGGTTCTTTACCTTACCAGAAATCTACAAAGTCACAAACTACTGCAAGCAATTGCAAGAGTAAATCGGATTTACCCTGACAAAGAATTTGGCTACATCATAGACTATTATGGTGTGATAGAAAATTTGGATGATGCCTTAACCATGTACTCTTCTTTTGAAGATTTTGATGCAGATGATTTAGAAGGGACATTAACAAATATCAATGAGGAAATACAAAAATTACCACAAAAACATTCGGAGTTGTGGGATTTATTTAAAACTATAACAAATAAAAGAGATGCAGAGGCATATCAGTTGTTACTTAAGGATGAAGCTATACGTGTTGTCTTTTACGATAAACTTGCTGCCTTTGCCAAAGGATTAAAACTGGCACTTTCATCAATGCAATTCTATAAGGAGGTTGATGAAAAAACAATTAATCGCTACAAGGAGGATCTGGCAATGTTCATGAAGTTAAGAATGGCTGTTGTAGAACGTTACTCAGATACTATTAACTATAAACAATACGAGGGACAAATCCAGAAGCTAATTGATACACATATCACAACAGAAAAAGTTGAAGTCATAACAGAGCTTGTAAATATTTTTGATAAAGAAAAATTCCAACAAGAAGTCGAGAACACCACTGGACAAGCTGCAAAAGCAGATAAAATAGCAAGTAGAACTGCAAAACACATTTCCGAGAAGATGGATGAAGATCCAGCTTTCTATAAAAAGTTCTCTCAAATGCTATCAGAGACAATTGCCGAATACGAGGAAAAGAGAATCAATGAAGCACAGTACTTGAGTAAAGTCCAAGAAATCATGGAAAATGTGCTGGCTCATACAGATAGTGACATTCCAGATAGTTTACAGCAAAGAGAAGTAGCCAAAGCGTTTTATGGATTAACAATAGAATCACTCATTGACAAAGTGCAAGACTCTCTGGTAAGAAAAGAGATTGCAGTTCAATCAGCTTTGCGAATTGACGATTTGATTAGAGCCGCTGTCTTGGATAATGGAAAACCGATTATTGATTGGCAACAAAAAACGAATATTTCAGGAAAGCTTCTCATTGAAATTGGTGACTACTTAATTGATGAAGTTCGAGACAAATATTATGTCTCTTTAAGCTTTGGCGAATTGGATGAAATCGCGAATAACTGTCTTGAAGTTGCCAGACTGAGATACAAGTAATGATGGCAAATATTAAATTCGGTTCGAAACAAATTGATTTTGAGATTGAATATTCCGACAGAAAAACTTTGGGTATTACAGTCACACCTGACATGGATGTTTTGGTAAAAGCTCCAAAAGATAGCCCCATCTCTAAAATAGAAGAGACATTAAAAAAGAAAGCCCCTTGGATAATAAAACAGCAAAGCTTTTTCTTAGCATTTCATCCGAAAACAACTGAGCGCAAATATATTTCAGGAGAAACACATCTTTATTTAGGAAGACAATACCTGCTTAAAATAGTAGAAAGTCCTGACGAATCAGTAAAATTAAAAGGGAAATTTATTGAAGTAAAAACTCAAGATAAGTCAAGAGTCAAACAGCTCGTTAACAATTGGTATTTGGAACATGCTAAAACAAAATTCCATTCTACTGCCCTTCCTTTAATTGAGAATTTTAGAAAGTACAAAGTTGAACCCAGCTCCATTGTTTTGCGAGAAATGCCCACACGTTGGGGCAGTTGTACGCCCAAAGGGAAAATCATCTTAAATCCGGAGTTAATTAAAGCTCCAAAAGGATGTATAGAATATGTAATCATTCATGAATTATGTCATTTGATTCATCATGACCACACACAGAAATTCATTGATTTGCAAACCAAGGAAATGAAGGATTGGGAAAAGTGGAAGATGAAATTGGAAAGGTTATTAGCATGAAAAATTTTACCCGTCTGGGTGTAGTCATATCGTTCTTGGCACTGGGTGTTTGTAACTAAACCCTAACATTCTTACCAATTTGAAATTAGTTCACGATCGATAATCTTAATTTCAATTTAAAAAGCGAATCGCAAATTCTAATAAATAGAAAGGTGTAGTTGCTCCCAACAATTGTCGCGGACTACACCTAGTACACCACATGGTCCTAGGGGGGGCATACTCATCGTGGAGCCTTCATGAATTTAGTCTCTTCCATAAAAAGAATGCCTCCTGGAAATTGTATTTCCGGGAGGCATATAGTATTGTTTTTTATTTCTCAGGTTAAGCGTTTAGCAGCTCTTTTAATTCTTTTGCTGCCTGAGCAGGGTCTTTAGCTCCATAGATTGCAGCTCCAGCCACAGCCACCACGGCACCGGAATCCTTCACCGCTTTGATGCTGGATAGATTTACGCCGCCAGCGATAGACACAGGTACCCCGGCACGGGAAGCTTCATCTATCAGGACCTGAATGGAATAACCATCCTCTGCCTGTTCGTCCAAACCGGCATGCAGTTCAACAAACTCAACTCCCAAAGCATACACTTCTTGTGCACGCTTAACTCGGTCTTTAACCCCTATAGTATCCACTACCACTGCTTTGCCATAAGCTTTAGCCGCTTTCACTGCTCCGACAATAGTAGAATCTCCGGTTGCTCCTAAAATAGTAACGTAATCTGCTCCTGCCTTAAAAGCCATTTCAGCTTCCAATTCACCAGCGTCCGCAGTTTTAAAGTCAGCAAGGACCAGTTTGTCTGGAAATGCTTTTTTCATTGCTGTAATTACAGCTAGACCTTCACTTTTGATCAGTGGAGTTCCCAACTCTATGATGTCCACATAGGGAGCTACTTTGGTTGCCAAAGCGATTGCATCTTCTGTAGTTAATAAATCAATTGCTACTTGTAATTTTGTCATAATGTATTAGTTAAATATGTTTTATTAGACTGGTGGAATAGCTAGTATACTATTCAAGATTGGCGTGACGCTTCCACAATTCAGAGGTGGTACTTCCACCGGATTTCCAGAGTACCTGAATAGTGGAGTCGAACACCAGTAATAATGCCTGTTCGAATAAACTTCCGGCGTATTGAGTGGAGAGCTGTTCCTTTTGTTCTAGCTTTTGCGCAGCAGGAAGGACGATCACTTCATCGGACAATCTGGCCAGTTCAGATTCAATGGCAGTAGTGAAACACAGATTTCTGGCTCCTGCTTCTTTTGAGGTAGCCGCTGCCCGTACTATACTTGTGGTGGTGCCGCTACCTGAACCAGTAATCAATAGATCTCCTTGACCTATGGCAGGAGTAGTAGTTTCGCCCACCACATAGGTTTGGTAACCCAAATGCATCAGTCTCATCGCGGAGGCTTTCATCATCAATCCACTTCTGCCCATACCCATTAGGAAGATTTTATCCGCTGAGTTGATTTCATTGATGAGCTTGGCAAGTGAGCGGTAGTCCAAGCCTGCTTGAAGCTGAAGATGTTCCTGGTATATAGCTTTTAAGGCCTGAGCCAGTTGATCTTGTAAAGTGCTTGCTATTCTGTCTTCCATTACTATGTGTTATCGTCTATCTGGGTGGGTACAAAGCTAGGAAGAGGTAAGCCGATCTGATTACACAATCTGATAGTTGTGTGGTATTATTTGCTAACACTTGCGGAATATGTGGTGCAATTGTCTACTTTTGTGGTACATTTTAGAAACTCATCCGAAAGCGAGCCTTAAATAATTGGGATTAGGCTCTTGGATCTATCCAACAAAATCACCTCAATGCTTAAGGACAAGGTTTTATACATTAGAGATTTGGCGGACTGTCCTCCATCCTATTTAGATGATCCGGGAAGAAGGGAGTTTTTCGAGATTGTGTGGCTTAAAAATGAAGAGGCACTGCACACGATCCGACATGACTTTCAGACTTTAAAAGGAGATTGGATTTATTTAATTCCCCCATATAGAGTTCATCAGCTCAATAAAGCTGGGAAAAATGGAGTTTTGGTTTCCTTTAAGCAGGAGATGCTTGATGATGACTTAAAGGAATTCCTTCTGGATGTGTTCAGGATATTCAATATTCAGGGAGAGTTCTCTTGCCTACAGGTAAATGAGGAAAATGCGAAAAGTCTGAATGCTGTTTATAAATTGATGGAGGAAGAATACAACCAAAGCTCCATGAATCTGATTATGCTTAAGGCTTTATTAAAGGTTTTACTGTTGAAATTGATCCAACTTAAGGAACATCATTTCACCTTGCAGGATATTCATGAAAAGCGAATCTATGAGTTTATGATGCTGCTTGAGCTGAATTATCATGAAGAGCGTACAGCTGATTTTTATGCAGGAAAGCTTGGAATCAGCGCCAAGCGGCTCAATCAAATTTTAAAAGAAAAACTCAATAAGACGGGTGTACAATTGGTCCATGATCGATTGATTTTGGAAGCCAAGCGACAAATTATCCATAGTGAAAATACGATGAAGGAAATTGCATTTAATTTAGGATTCCAGGACCGATCCTATTTTAGCAGGTTTTTTAAGTTGCACACAGGCACTACCCCCCAGGGATTTCAGACCAAGGTTAAAAACCATGTACTGAAGCATGAAAACACGCTTATTGCTAATTAAAATGCAATGTATTTCCATCCGAATAATAATTCGCCTTCCACATTAGCTTGTGTTTAGGGCGCGCTATCCCCGTCTGGGTGTAGTCAGATTTTCCAAAATAAAATCACGGTAAACTTTTCTCCCTGATCCCTTCAGTCATTGTTATTCCTACGCTTGTCTCCTTACTTTATTTGATTTTCATAAAGAATAAGGTGAAAGGATAAGGTAGTAGGTGTGGACACAGCGCATGGAGATGGCCCATGACCTGTAATTAAAATTCCAATACCCCGATTTTTGCGCTTCACTTTTGTTCCTTTGCATTTAGAAGAACCTCACCCACTTTATTCTTCCTAATCAAAGCTCAATTACCCAGTACAACCCCTTTCATGAATACATACAAACAAATACAAGCTGAAATTCTAGCCGCATCAAACATCCTTATTACTGCCCACAAATCTGCCGATGGCGACTCTGTAGGGGCTTCTTTGGGTCTTTTGCATTTTATAGAAAAGCTTGGCAAAAAGGCGCTCATCTGTCATCCAGATCAAGCTCCGGATTTTTTGGATTTCCTTGAGCTTTCCGCTATTACTACAATGGATCAGGAACCTGAGAAAGTAAGGGCCGCATTTCAAGAAGCGGATCTAATCTTTTGCCTGGACTATAATGCCACAGACCGTGTAGGAAAAGGAATGCAGCTTTTGCTAGAGTCTGCAACCTGTACCAAAATCATGATCGATCACCATCTAGATCCACAGGATTTTGCTACCATCACCGTATCCGATACCACTGTATCATCTACGGCTGAGTTGATCGTAGAATTGATTGAGCAATCTGGCAACAGTAGGTTACTGGATGAAGAAATCGGAACTCCTTTATATCTGGGAATTCTAACTGATACAGGAAGCTTTCGATTCAATTCCGTCAAGCCAAGAACACACGAGGTACTAGCTAAATTGCTTGCTGCTGGCGTAAAACATCACCTGATCCATGAATTGCTGAATGATACGAATACTGCCTCTCGTCTTCGACTACAGGGATTTGCGATGAGTCAGAAAATGGAGATCCTAGCCGAAAACGCTGTCGCAATTATTTCTCTGACAAAGGAAGAGTTGGAAAAGTATCAGTACCAAAAAGGAGATACAGATAGTCTAGCCAATCTTGCGCTATCTATAAAAGGGATGAAAGCTGCCATGGTCTTTTCAGAACGGGATGGCATCATCAAGATTTCCTTCCGCTCAAAAGGCAAAGAGAATCCAGTAAATGGTTTGGCTGCTGCCCACTTTGATGGAGGTGGACATGCCAATGCCTCTGGCGGAATGAGTGCGCTTACCATGCCTGAAACTTTGAGTAAAATCAACCGGCTAGTTCCTGAATATTTTCCTGCTCTCTAATTTTTAGCATACTCACTTCTTTTACCCAACACAACTAGTCTAGCAGAGCCCTAAAGGTTCGCTAGGCTAGTTAAGGCACTCGAAATTTTTTTGCAAAATCACCTCATAGTTCAGCTAACTATTTCCTATGTGCTTAAAAACTCTTTTACTTCCAAAATAAATTGATCTTCTGCTTATGAACGATAGAACAAAAAAGCTTGGGGTTGCGCTAGTAGGATTAGGAAGTTATAGCACACAGCATCTTGCACCAGCGTTTGAACATAGTCACTACTGCTACTTGGCTGGCATCGTTACCGGGACTCCATCTGGATGTAGTCAGATCTTTCGTCTAAGGATAGTTTGAAACTACGCTTTAATATCAAATAGAAATTAGCATTTCAAACGAAGTCACTGTCCATAAAAAATACGTGAGAGACAATCATGAATGGTATCCTGAATGGATTAACAATACCATTTCACGGGATGTTGGGAGTAAAGAACTGCACGATTATTTTCTTACAAACCTAACCTATCGTAATCGGATTGTATTTATATACGACCAAGTTTATATCAGTTATGTTCGCTCGCTCAGTGCTTTAATCAAAGGTCTAACCACATTTAAGGAAGAAATAGGTGAAATTTTAAAAAAGGCAAATGATTAAATTCTTCTGGAAAATTCGACAAAATCCCTCCTTAATTCATTTCTGAATCTACTTTGTCTAATCATAAAATGAAGTGAAGGTTAATTATTAGACTTCCCAGTTTTTGTATCCCCCTTAAATGAAGGGCTAATATAGCCTTCAGGTAAATAGGTTGGAGGAATAGTGATCTGGTTGCCATCACGAGCTGCGCGATAGTGAGGAGACATTATTTCTACTCCCGCTTCATTAAAGGCATCTTGGATGAATGAGTGAAGGTCAGAGTATATTAGTGCCGCTTTTTCAGGAGTAATAGTATATGCATTGATTTGATAGCTCACATAGAAATCATCTAGACTTGTTTGCAATACAAAAGGACTAGGCTCTTTCAGTATTCTGTCTGTTTTCAGTGACGCTCCTATCAAGAGCTCATGAACTTGTTTCCAAGGAATATCATACCCAATAGTAACAGTGGAGTGGAGGATCAGGCCAGGCCCGTTTGCTTCAACAGAGTAATTAATTGTTTTACCGGCCAGTATCGAGGCGTTTGGGATAGTTACTTCTTCGTTTTTGATAGTACGGAGTCTAGTTACTAGCATCGTTTTTTCGATTACGTCACCAGTAGTATCACCTATTTTCACTCGATCACCAAGCTTAAAGGCTCTCATATATATGATCACTAGACCTGCAATAATATTACTAATAGCAGAAGATGAACCCAATGAAATCAGCAAGCCGAGGAAAACGCTGACCCCCTGAAATGCAGGTGAATCTGAGCCAGGCAGATATGGGAAAATGACTATAAAAGAAAAGGCAATTATGATAATCTTAACCAGATTAAATGTTGGTCTTGACCATTCAGGATAGAAGCCAGGTATGGATAAATTGCCTCTTTCTACCTCTACTGAAATAAAATTGATAGCCCTAAAGATATAAAACGTGATGAATACCACCACAAGGATCATGAAAAGCTCAGGGAGATATCCGATAAAACCTAATGCAATTACTTTTAGAGGAGAAGTGATGTAACCAAGGAGCATTGTTGCCACTCCTTTAGTAGCTGGGAAAATGCTGAAGATTATGGGAAGTGAGAGGTAAAGTAAGATGATAATCAGGAAGATTTTAAGCGCTCCCATGACTAGGAAAAAAAGTTTTTCCTCTCGCTCAGCAGAAAGAATTTCAATGTTTTTGATCTTGATACCTTTGAAAAAGGTATGCCATCTACGAAGGATGAAATCGATTAACTTATTGAAGCCCTTGTTGATGAGTTTTACTAAGAAAAACAGTAAAATGAAGATTCCTAATAATAACCCACCTCGAGTAAGATTGGCGAAAAGGTTTTTCTTATCGTAGTGTGTAGTATAGCTAGCTTTGATAGCTGCCATGTACTGTTGAGCTAGCACTCCTTTTTCCTTCCCTAAAGCTTCACCATCTCCCTTCGTGATACTAGCAATGATCCGCTCGCCATACAAGATTTCGGTTGAGACTTCATCTTCAACAGTTGTAAATAGAGCTAGATCCAGCGCATCATTTTCTATGAGTAGTGCAAGCTTATTACTTTGGTTTTCTGCACGCTCAGCAGCACTGTATTGGCCTAGTTTGGAACTTATATAAAATAGAGTGTCAGTAAAGAATATTACTGGGTATTTTTTCACTTGCACTTGCACTTTGGATACCGTATCCAGCTCCATTTGCTGTGCAAAAAGATTGGATGAAAGAGAAATTAAGCAACACAGAATAAGAAGAGCTTTAATTCTATGTTTGTTAATTTGAGATAATTTAAGAATCATAGGTGTCCTTAATTTTAATAGTTAATCAAAGAGATATAGGATAAATCAGATGATTGAACTGCTAATAAAGCAAGTAATTTTCTTTGTTTTCTGTAATTTTGACTAAAGCCCCAAAATAATATGAAGTTTAACAAAATCTTTTTCGGGATATGGATTTTCATCTTCGCTCTTTTTGCCTATTAACAATTTAATGATCCTGATCTAGAAGTTTGGGTGAGTATCTATGGTGTGGCAATGATATTTTGTCTTCTGGATACTCGTGGGATCTTTCCGAAAATCCCCCGTCTGGTTATAACCATTTCGTTCGTCTAAGCGTAGTTTGTCTGCTTCATTCGCGCTTGTGCACCTCGATACCACTAAATAACCTAGAAGAAATCAGTGTCCATTCTATTTTCTTTTTGGTTTTGTCCTTAAAACGAACCTGAAACATCATAGGAACTATAAGAAATAGCGCTGAGAAGTGAATATTCTAGACAGCACAGGACAATCTTTGGAGGTGGTTTTCATAACTAATCCTATCCAAATTCCTGTTATGATAAAATCAAGTTGCTTTTTAATACTACTGATCACCCTTGTCCTTCTTGAAGTACAACCATTGCTTGCCCAGGTCCCACCATCAGGAGGTTCTGGCAAAAGTGGTGGGCAGGGGGAAAGCCGAGCCGTCGATCCGGATTCGCCGGTAGTGAGCTTTGGACCCACACCCAGACAGGCCTTACTCGTGGGCGAAAAGGCTGCAGGCCGTCTGGTGATTATCGATCCCGAAACACTTGAAGTGGTAGCGCGTATTCCGGCAGGAGGAAATCTTCATGAACTGGCAACCGACGGGCGGTATGTGTACATAGGCTCAAATCTTCCTGGAATCACGGTGGTGGATGCTGTTGCGCAAAAGCGGATTGAGCCCATTGACATCAGCGCATTTGGAGACCGTCATGCGATTACTTTCGCAGGCAGTCATCTTTACGTAGGCCATGAGACCAACCGCCTGATCTCACGTTATGATCCGGTAACCAAGACCTTTGACGAGGTCATCGGACTCCCAGGTGGATCACATATGCTCATCGTCACGCCCGATGAACAGCGAATCTTTACTGCAAGCAGCAATGGTAGTCTAATTTCTATTGTCGATCGGATAACAAATGCAAGTGGCAAGAAAAATTTCGGATTCACTAATTTCCCTGGTGACACCCGTATGGAAGGTATGGCGCTTTCACCCGACGGCAACGAGTTTTGGGCCATTCACATGCATGCGAAGGAAATATCGATCATCAACGTGGCGGAGAAGAAACTCGTTAGCACTATTTCGTTTGAAGGCGGGTTGAACAACCGCATTAAGTTTACCAAGGACGGAAAATACGTATTGATGAATGAGCTACTGGGCAACGAGCTGCGTGTCTGGGATGTGGCCACACGTAAAGAGGTAAAACGTATTGACGTAGGTGCCGGTGGTGAAGGCATCTTCATCGATCCGGTCCGTCCACGGGCATACTATGCGGTAAGCGCCGGCAACAAGCTCGTGGTGATCGACACGAACACCATGACGGTGATCAAAGAAATACCCGACCTTCAGAACCCGGATGGTATGGCTTGGTTCAGTCCGAAATAAACTTCATTGAGCTTGCGCTCAGCCGATTTCGAAAACAACGGCCCAAGATTCACTCCTATACCTGCTAGGTGTAGTCCGGGACAATTGTCGGGAGCAAAACGCCTTAATATCTTTCTAATAGCGATTTTATTCCTTACCAATAATCAATTTGAATCAAACCCTTCAATCCTGAATTTTTCCAGCCATTAAAATGGCTAGCTAGCTAATCGATCATGCCTACGGCATTTACCCTAGAAGTAGATCTCGTCAGTCCCAGCGGGACGATTCATCTTTTTGCCGGAGGTTTTAACTTCTGGAATAGGATATTATTCCAACTCCTTAAAAACGTATTCTGGTAAAAACTCTATATTATGTGCCTTTAGCATCCTAAGATAATCCTCATTAAAGGTCATTTTTTGATGATGATTTTCCTGATTTTTCACATAGTCAAAAATAGTTGGAATCTCCCTCTCACTATAGGTAAAGGAGCCAAATGCTACTTGCCATTCAAACCTATTCTCAAGCAGCTTTGACTCATTTAACCACTTTGAGGATTTTGCTTTAGAATTTTTCATTATTTCAGAAATAGCTTGTTTGGGGTAGAACTGGAAAAGACAATGAACATGGTCAAAATGTCCATTAACAATTAAGGTCTTCGCACCCGTTTCATTTATTAGATTTCCTATTACTGCAAATAACTCACTTTTAAAAACATCCTGGATAACTGCTTTTCTGTATTTGACTGCGAAAACCGCCTGACAATACATCTTTGAATAGGTATTTGGCATAATATCATGTGATTTTAGTTAACTAATTTAAATAAAATCGGCCATGCCTACGGCATTTTTTAAATCATTCAACCTTCATTTTTCCAGCCATTAAAATGGCTAGCTAGCTAATCGATCATGCCTACG
>JAFMBQ010000107.1 GCA_017858365.1 Algoriphagus sp.
AAACAACTGAAGCCATCCAAGCCTTCGGAAAAATAGACATCATGCTTCATAATGGAGGGATAAGTCAACGTTCGTTGATTTTTGAAACTCCGCTAGCCGTAGATCGGAAGCTAATGGAAGTAAACTTCTTTGGAACAGTAGCATTGACCAAAGCCTTACTCCCACATTTTATTGCAAACAAATCAGGGCATTTTGGAGTCATCACTTCATTAGTCGGGAAATTTGGAACTCAATTTCGATCAAGCTATGCGGCATCAAAACATGCGCTTCACGGCTTCTTTGAAACCTTGCGATCAGAGCACTTCAAAGATCAAATTCACGTTACGCTAATATGTCCTGGGTTTATTCGTACCAACGTATCAGTAAATGCACTGACTGCCGATGGTACTGCACTCAATGAAATGGATCAAGCTCAAGCAAACGGCATGAGTCCGGAGAAATGTGCGAAAGAAATCTTTGCTGCTATGAAGTCAAAAAAAGAGGAAGTATATATCGGAGGAAAAGAAACCTACGTGGTATATCTCAAACGTTTTTTTCCGGCCGTATTCTCCAAAATTCTCCGAAAGTCAAACGTTCGGTAATAAAAAATTAAAATGAAAGTAGTAAGAGCAGAGATAATAGCCATTGGAGATGAGTTGCTCTATGGACAAATAGTAGACACTAATAGTCATTGGATCAGTCAAGAGCTTGATCTAATGGGTGTTAAAGTAGTACGGAAAACGACCGTCGGGGATGATCGAAAGGATGTTTTAGCAGCATTCGAATCTGCAGAAAAGCGAGCTGACATCGTGCTGATCACAGGAGGACTTGGTCCGACAAAAGATGATTTGACCAAGCCATTGCTCGCTGAATTTTTCGGTTGTGATATCATAGAATTCCCCGAAGCAGTAAAGGCAGTCAGTGAATACTTCATTCGAAGGGGAAGAGAAATGACCCCATTGAACATTCTTCAAGGTCATTTACCTGCTTGCTGCACTTATATTCCTAATGAAGTCGGGACTGCACCCGGAATGTGGTTCGAGCGGAATGGCACCTTTTGGATGTCTATGCCTGGCGTACCACATGAAATGAAAAAGCTCATAAAGGATTTTGTCCTTCCAAAGCTTCCGGAGATCTTCCCACTTCCTGTAATCCATCATAAAGTAATCAAGACTGTCGGCATCGGCGAAAGCTGGCTAGCTGATTTGATTTCGGATTGGGAAACTGCCTTACCAAGTTCGATTCGATTGGCTTACCTCCCATCGCTTGGCCACGTCAAACTTAGATTGACAGGTTTCGGGAGTTCGAAAGAATCGTTAGAAAAGGCAATAGATGAGCAGATTGATACTGTGATGCCTTTAATCGAAAAATATGTTTACGGATTCAATTCTGAAACTTTAGAAACGGCAATTGCTAAGCTTTTGAAGGCTGAAAAGAAAACTATAGCTTTGGCCGAGAGCTGCTCTGGAGGTTATATTTCTCATTTGATCACCAGTGTCCCAGGAAGCAGTGCGTACTATCAAGGCGGAATCATTCCTTACCATAATCAATTCAAAAATAAGATTTTGGGTGTCAGTAATGAAACCTTGAGCAAATTTGGAGCAGTAAGTGAGGAAACGGTTAGAGAAATGGCGACAGGTGTTAGAAAGCTTTTCAATTCTGATTTTGGATTGGCAAGTAGCGGAATCGCTGGTCCGGACGGAGGATCCGAAGAAAAACCGGTTGGCACAGTGTGGATTGCCTGTGCAATGAATGGACGTGTAGAGACTAAAAAACTCCAACTCACCCAAGACCGAATGCTGAACATCCAACTGACTGGCGTTGCTGTTCTAAACATGTTGCGAATTTGTATTTCTCAGAAATAGCAAATAAAATTTTACCTGAAAGGTTTGGGATAGTATTTTATAAAATTTAATTTTAAAACTTGAAAATAAACCCAATTAAATTATAAAATCATAACCATGGCAAGTGTAGAAATGCTAATGCCCAAAATGGGCGAAAGTATCACAGAAGGTACTGTACTCATCTGGCTAAAGAAGGAAGGAGATTCAATCGAACAGGATGAGTCTGTCTTAGAGGTGGCTACTGATAAAGTAGATACTGAAGTTCCATCAATCCATGGAGGAATCTTGAAGAAGATTTTGGTAAAAGAAGGAGATGTCGTAGCAGTAGGAGCTCCTATTGCGATAATTGAAACTTCCGATTCTGAAGCTCAAGCGGCACCAGCTGCTAAATCAAGCCCTAAGGAAGAAGTAATCCAGGCTGCTCCGTCTATTGATACCAGTTTATTGGTATCGACTGAAGAGTCTAATCATACTGACGATTCAAGATTTTATTCCCCGCTAGTACAGAGTATGGCAAGGGAGGAGAAAATCCCTTCAAATGAATTAGCTACCATTCCAGGCACTGGAAAAGAAGGCAGAGTAACGAAGCAGGACATGCTGACTTATCTCTCTAATCGAAATAATAACGGTTCAGCTAGTCTTGCTCAAGTGGTACCATCTATTTCATCACCAAAAGTTCAGGTAAGTATTTCTGCGACTGACGAAATTATCGAAATGGATCGTATGCGGAAAATGATTTCGCAACGAATGGTAGATTCTAAGCGAATTTCTGCCCATGTGACCTCATTTGTGGAAGCAGACATGACCAATATTGTTCTTTGGAGAAACAAGCATAAAGATGCCTATAAAGCGAAGTATGGAGAGGGAATCACCTTTACTCCTTTCTTTATTGAGGCAGTAGCCAAGGCCATCCGCGATTTTCCAATGATCAATATTTCCGTAGATGGGGACAGAATCATCAAAAAGAAGGATATCAATATTGGAATGGCTGTGGCCTTACCAAGTGGAAATCTTATCGTCCCAGTAATTAGAAATGCTGATCAATTGAACCTAGTCGGTATTTCAAAAAAAGTTAATGACTTAGCAAATCGTGCTAGAATAAATAAGTTATCTCCTGATGATCTAGCCGGAGGAACTTACACCGTATCGAATGTGGGCTCCTTTGGCAATATAATGGGTACGCCTATCATTCTTCAACCTCAGGTAGCTATAATGGCGGTTGGAGCTATAGTCAAGAAGCCTGCTGTGGTTGAGACTCCTACAGGCGACGTGATTGCCATTCGGCATAAGATGTTCCTTTCTCACTCCTATGATCATCGAGTGGTAGATGGATCTTTAGGCGGCATGTTTGTCCGGAGAGTTGCGGATTATTTGGAAGCATTCGACCTGAATACTTCTCTTTAAAGAAAAGGCCGGTAGACCGGCCTTTTCTATTTAACATTTGACTTCAATCTTCTTGAGTAGTATTTTAACTTTTCAGCCAACTCCACTAACCGAATAGGTTTAGTCAAATAATCATTCATACCTGACTCCATCGCTTTCTTCTGATCTTCATCGAATACATTAGCAGAAAGGCCAATAATGTATGTAGAAGAATTATGGGCCATTTCCCGAATCAGCATGGTGGATTCCAACCCATTTAAAACTGGCATTTGGACATCCATTAAGATCAAATCAAAAATTTGTTCGGAGGCTAATGCGACAGCTATTTTTCCATTTTTCGCCACTTCAAAATCATAGCCTAGCTGAGCTAGCATCAGGTTCATCAATTGGAGATTCAGGTCGTTATCTTCCGCAAGCAAAATTCTTAAAGGATACTCCGAAGCCATTCCAATCCAACTTTTCGGATTTGTGAAAGGGACTTCTTTTAATTTTAGATGATCCTCAACAGTAACCATTTTGAGCAAAGCGGTAAAAGTAAATTCTGATCCTTCATCCAGCTTACTTGATATAACCAGCTCCCCACCCATTAGCTCAATCAACCTTTTTGAAATTGCCAAGCCTAGGCCAGTGCCTTGGTAAGTCCTAGAGCTAGAACTCTCAACTTGATAAAAAGGATCTGTCAGATAAGGTATCAATTCATCAGGAATCCCTATACCTGAATCTATCACGCTCACTTTTAGTTGCCACAATTCCTGAGCCAATGGATCGATATCAATAGTTATGTGAACTGATCCATTTTTAGGAGTAAACTTTATAGCATTTCCTGTTAGGTTTAAAAAAACTTGCAGAAGCTTCTCCAAATCCCCTTCAAAAGCCTTTTCTGTTCCTATCCCAAATGTAATCGTCAAATTTATTCTTTTCTTTAGGGCAAGACCTGATAAAATCAATGCATGTTTTTGAAGTTCTGTTTTGGGAATAAAGGCACTGTTATAAACATCAATTTTACCTGCTTCAATTTTAGAATAATCTAAGATATCCTTGATGATGGCTAAAAGCGAATTGCCTGAATTCTTGATGATACCAATGTATTCTTCTTGAGTTTCGTTAAGCTTGGTCTGTTCAAGCAAATCAATAATTCCAAGTAATCCGTTCATTGGAGTTCTGATCTCATGGCTCATATTTGCAAGAAACTCTGATTTTGCTTTACTGGCCTTGTCTGCCGCATTCATTGCCTCCAAAAGTCCCTTCTCCCATATTCGCTGCGCAGTGATATCCTTGGAGATGGATACGACTTTATCTTCATCTAAAGGGAAAAATCGGACCTCATAATATTTTATATCTCCAGTATAAGATGATTTTAATTCAACAGTTTGAATTTCACGAGTTTTACTGGCTTTCTTAAAACCCTGAACCATGGTTTCCTTTTGATCACCTTCAATCACTTCTGAAAGATTTTTACCAATCAGTATTAGGTTTGCATCAATCTCAAAACGTGCACTTTTGATCTTATAATCTAGGATAAAACCATCATTATCATAGATAAATAAAATATCAGGAATACTTTCAATAAGCGTGCGAAGGCGATTCTCACTTTGGATAAGTTCTTGTCTGCTTTCATATTGATTGGTGATATCTGTACAGATACCAATGCCTCCGTCGAAATTACCAGAAGAGTCAAAAACTAGCTTTTCAAAAATCCTCAATCGAACTTTACGATTATCAAACGAGATGAAATCATATTCAAAGTCTACATACGTTTTTTCTTGTTTTAAAGCCTTTTTGACTAAAGATTTGATTACGATTGCGTCTTCTTGATTTATTTTATGATTAAAAGTCTCTATGAACCTACTTTTTGAAACTCCCAAAACTTCACTTACCTCATCTGAAATTCTGGTTATTTTACCCTTAACATCGTGAAAATACACAAAGCCCTTGAGTTCTTTTAAGAGCAAATTTTGCTGATCGAAAAGCTCTGAAATCTCATCTGCATTTTTTGAAAGTAACCGTTGAGATTCGAGGCTATTTTTTAAAGAAAGTGCAAAGAGTATAATCGTCCCACTAATCAATGCTAACAATCCAATATATAGTAAGAAGTAAGTACGGTAAATACCGGGTACGATGGATTCAGATTCTCCAATAAATAATAAAGCCGCTTCATCACTTATTGAGCCGAAATTAAAAGGATATTGAGTTAGAATGCCACTTTTCGATTCACCATCAAAATCCCAGTCTGATTCATATACTCCAAGTACACCTATATTCAAATCAGCTAAAATTCGGGTTGGAACTTGAGATTTTACAGTTATTACCTCAAACTTTTTTCTTATGCTTAAATCCCAAAATTCCCCATTGAGATAGAGTATTTTTTTTCCTTGTGGATCGATGTAAAAATTTTCAACAAAATCTTTTGCGAATGCAACAGGATTAAGGTGAAATAATATCCTAAATGGCTGAGTTTTCCCTTGTACCAAAAAGAAAGATCTTGAAGAATTCAGATCTGGAAACTTGGATAAAGATTCTTTCCGGATGAAATCGTTTCGTGGAGTTTGGGTAAAAAATATTGTAGAATCCTTGAAGTCCACATATAACGTATCAATTAACTTTGGATAAGCTCTAAACACTCTCTTAACTGCAGCAGTGAATTCATCTCTATAGTCCCCCGGGTCAAGGTCCGAATCTTCCAAATAATGCATAAGCAGCACCGAAGATTCTTCAAACTCGTTCAGTTCAAGCTCCAGTCCAGTTGAAGCAAGCTCAGTTTGCTTCCTCAAGAACTGCTTTTTAGAGGAAGTTTCTGTGGATATAATGGCATTGAAAAAGCTGGTGCCCAGTAGAATAATCAAAAAAACTAAGGTCGTACCTATCGCAAGTGTAATAAAAAAATCTTTTCGATAGCTCGTAAAAAATTTCATATCCGTTAAAGATTAACTTCGATGAGGACCCAATCTATCACATCAAAGTGAACCATTCGAGCAGATTTGGGACTATATTCTTCAGAAAATTCAAATATTGATTTTTCCTTTCGCAAAAATTCATCTGCCATGACCCGGACTTCTTCGTTTTTACTGTTGAAAAGATTGTAATCTGAAATTCGGAAGTTATCCTCTAGAATAATGTCTTTATAGATATAGTTCTTTAAGGGAGGAAAGCTTAATACTTCAATCGCTGAGGCACTCGCTGCTACAATATCCCCATTTTTCGTTACGATGATCAGGTTTCCATCTTCAGGGCTCAGATACTTAGCAATTATTTCATCCACTGTGATATCAATTCCTACCACTGAAAAAAGCTCTTCTTTATCGTAAATCGGATGAATTAATGATAAAATCCAACCTCTTCCAGCCGGATCTACGTAAGCATCCGGAATCCAGACTGGCCCTTTTAAAGGATTATTTTCCTCATCTGCTTTATAGTAAAAATTATACTTGATCAGATCAACATCTGTGGTAATCAAATCTTTTGCATCATACGCCGGAAAAACCCTAGAAACCTGCATCGAAGAATTAGAATAGACCTGAGCGACAAAACTATATTTTGACTTAATAACTTTAAAAACTGAATCCAAAGAGTTAGTTAACTTAACTTCCTCAAGCGCTTCCGCAAAGCTTGGAGTCTTTTCCATAATGACGATGGAACTTAAATTAATGTCTCCACCCGGAATATTTGTAGAAAAACCTCCATCAAATTCATAAGGATCGAGCTTAGCATTTTTAAGGATTCTTTTCCGGTTAGCAATCAGACTTTCATTATAGTTTTTCAAAAGAACGATTTCACTTGTGAGTAATGAAAGTTCCGCCTCGATTTCTTTGACAACCTGAAATAAACTACTGAAATCGTTTTGATTTTTGGACGAATTTGATTGCTTACAAGAAAAGAATAAGGAAATCACAAAAAGTAAAATCAGACTTTTCCCTTTCATAGTTAAACGGTTTTCTGAAAATTATAAATTTTCCACCTGAGCACGAAATGAATTACCCATTTCAGTAAATCTTATTTTAACCTGATCAAAAAACTCTCCTGACCAAAAGCTCTCCAAATCGGACTCTTCCAATACATCCATTTCACTGACCTTGAAGGTCTGCTCCATAGGTCCGAGCTCGTATTTGAG
This sequence comes from Algoriphagus sp., assembly GCA_017858365.1. GTDB lineage: Bacteria > Bacteroidota > Bacteroidia > Cytophagales > Cyclobacteriaceae > Algoriphagus. The sequence goes on from JAFMBQ010000107.1 coordinate 7,315, forward strand.
AATATATTTATTGTTCCAGGAGAAAACACTAATCCGTATTTCCTCCTGAATAAATTCCTTTACAACTCTCATTCAGGTCTTTTTACCTCAGCGGAGAAGCTGATTTTAGATTTCAAGGATGAGACTACAGAGCAATATTTCTCAACCGAAAGTGCCACAACTTTGATAAACTCCTCAGTTGTAGCATCTGGAGATACTAATATAAACCTCAATTGAATGTCGGTATAAAATGCGGGTACTCCCTCATTTCGATTTCCTTCCACTTCGACATAGAAATCCGTTATCGTCTTACGTTTCTTGCGCATCATCAATACGGCATCTACAGAGGCACAACCCCCAACTGCCGAAAGCAACAAATCCATAGGGGATTGAGCTTTCTTTTCCGGGGCATCATACATGTCGATTTGAACCACATTTCCCTGAGGATTGACTGCTTCGTATTCGTAGTCCGCTTTCATTCGGACCGTTACATTTCTTTTAGACATTATTATCAAGTTTAAATTTCAAGCAGAGAGAAAAACCTCTTATGACATTCAGTTCTTTCTGCTTTACAATTTTTAGAATATTAATTTCCTTACATATTTCTTCGATACTGCCCTCCTACTTCATAAAGCGCATTGGTAATCTGACCTAATGAGCAATACTTTGCGGCCTCCATTAATTCTGCAAAAACATTTTCATTCTTCACAGCAGCAACTTTAAGTCGCTGAAGGTGATCGGATACTTTTTCAGGATTTGAAGCATGAAGGTTTTTAAGGGTTTTGATTTGAGCTTCTTTCTCCATTTGTGTTGCCCGGATCACTTCGCCTGGAGTCACCGTCGGCGAACCATCTGAGGAAAGAAAGGTATTTACCCCAATTATTGGATATTCTCCAGTATGCTTGAGCATTTCATAGTGAAGGCTTTCTTCCTGAATCTTTCCTCGTTGGTACATGGTTTCCATCGCTCCTAAAACTCCTCCTCTTTCGGTGATTCGATCGAACTCTACATAAACAGCCTCCTCTATCAAGTCTGTCAATTCCTCTATAATAAAGGAACCTTGAATCGGATTTTCATTTTTCGTAAGTCCCAATTCTTTATTGATAATCAGTTGAATAGCCATTGCCCGGCGAACTGAAGCTTCGGTTGGAGTGGTTATGGCCTCATCATAAGCATTGGTATGCAGCGAGTTGCAATTGTCATAAATCGCATAGAGCGCCTGAAGGGTAGTTCGGATATCATTGAAGTCAATTTCTTGGGCGTGCAGCGATCTTCCTGAGGTCTGAATATGGTACTTAAGCATTTGAGAACGCTCATTTGCCCCATATTTCAACTTCATAGCCTTTGCCCAGACTCTTCTTGCTACTCGCCCAATGACCGCATATTCTGGATCGATTCCATTCGAAAAGAAGAAGGAAAGATTTGGAGCGAATTGATTGATATCCATTCCACGACTCACATAATACTCCACGTAGGTAAATCCATTGGAAAGTGTCAACGCCAATTGTGTAATCGGATTTGCTCCAGCCTCAGCAATGTGGTATCCTGAAATAGAAACAGAATAAAAATTTCGAATACTATTCTCGATGAAATACTGCTGCACATCTCCCATCAGACGAAGCGAAAACTCAGTCGAAAAGATGCACGTATTCTGTGCTTGATCTTCTTTCAAAATATCAGCTTGAACAGTTCCCCGAACTTTTGCAATGGTATCGGCTTTGATTTTGGAATAAACCTCCTCAGGCAAAACCTGATCACCCGTCACTCCAAGAAGCATTAAACCCAATGCATTATTTCCTGCTGGAATTTCAGCATTGTAAGTTGGTCTTGGAATTCCCTTTCCAGCATAGATTTGATTAATCTTTTGATTAATCTCATCCACCAAACCGTTTGCCTTGATATATACTTCACATTGCTGATCAATGGCTGTATTCATGAAAAATGCTGTCATCGTAGCCGCTGGGCCATTAATAGTCATGGAAACCGAGGTCATTGGATCTACCAGATTGAACCCTGAATAAAGCCTTTTGGCATCATCTAAGCAGCAGACGTTGACTCCAGAATTTCCTATTTTCCCATAGATATCCAAGCGGTAATCTGGATCTTCTCCATAAAGAGTTACTGAATCAAAAGCCGTGGAAAGACGCTTTGCATCCATGTCTTTGGACACATAGTGGAAGCGCTTGTTGGTCCGCTCAGGTCCACCCTCTCCGGCAAACATCCGAGTAGGGTCTTCACCTTCTCGTTTGAAAGGAAAAACTCCAGCCGTGTATGGGAATTTACCAGGCACATTTTCCCGAAGTCCCCATTTCAATAAATCGCCCCAAGCCTCATATTTAGGAAGGGAAATTTTTGGAATACGGGAATCCGAAAGTGACTTGGAATAAGTCTGAATCTTAATTTCTTTATCCCTTACCTTAAATACATAAAAATCATCTTGGTAGCGCTGCACTTCTTCGCCCCACTCTTCCAGCCATTTCTTGTTTTTTGGATCAAAGTCAAGTTCTACTTGAGCATAGACTTCCTGCAGTTCTTTGATTAATCTATCCTTGTCCTCGATTTTCAACTTCTGGATTGCTTCAATCGACTTGGAGATACTGTAAAGTTGCTGTGCAATATCCTTTTGTGCTTCCACCCAAGAGTCGTAGTTCCGATTCACCTCGGCAATTTCTGAGAGGTATCGAATTCTTGCGGGAGGAATGATATAAATCTTTTCTGAAGTGCCAGCTGTCAATTCAAAGCTACTTTCCCAGCCAGCATGTTTTTCACTGATCTTTGCAATAAGAGCTCGATATAACTGATTCATTCCCGGATCATTGAATTGGGAAGCGATCGTTCCAAAAACTGGAATATCCTCATCGCCAATATCCCAAAGGTTATGATTCCGCTTGTATTGCTTTTTCACGTCTCGGATCGCATCCAAGGCTCCACGCTTATCAAACTTATTGAGTGCAATTACATCTGCAAAATCCAACATATCGATCTTCTCTAATTGAGAAGCCGCTCCATATTCGGGAGTCATCACATAGAGTGATAAGTCCGAGTGTTCGATGATTTCTGTATCAGATTGCCCGATTCCAGAAGTTTCCAAAATCACCATATCAAAACCAGCAGCCTTTACCGTATCCACCGCATCTTGCACATATTTGGAAAGGGCTAGATTAGACTGTCTCGTTGCTAAAGACCGCATGTAAACCCGAGGATTATGGATGGCATTCATTCGAATTCGATCTCCTAAAAGTGCTCCACCAGTCTTTCGCTTTGACGGGTCCACCGAAATAATAGCGAGCGTTTTATTATCAAAATCCATCACAAACCGACGAACCAATTCATCCACCAAAGAGGATTTACCAGCTCCTCCTGTTCCTGTGATCCCTAAAACAGGAACTTTAGAGTTTTTACTTTCTTTTCTTACTTGATCTAAAACGGCTTTAGAGTTTTCCGGGAAGTTTTCAAAAGCTGAAATTGCTCTTCCCACATATTCCTTATGATCTCTGTCAAGTATAAATCCTTCAGGTAATTTATCTCCAATTGGAAAGTCACATTGACTGACGAGATCATTGATCATTCCTTGAAGTCCAAGAGCTCGACCATCATCTGGAGCATAGATTCTGTTTATCCCGTACGCGTGTAATTCTTTAATTTCTTCAGGAAGAATGGTTCCTCCTCCTCCTCCAAAAATCTTCACATGGCCTGCTCTATTTTCGTGAAGCAAATCATACATGTATTTGAAAAATTCAACGTGACCACCTTGAT
>JAFMBQ010000108.1 GCA_017858365.1 Algoriphagus sp.
ACCGACCGCCCAGAGTATGACAACCAGCCAAGCTTTATCAATGAATACCAACTGGTATTCTCAGCCGCCGATGAAACCGGGAATTTTGATATCATCGTTTATAATTTTGAGGCAAAGAAGTTTACAAATCTGACGAAGACTTCTGATCGAAACGAAAACTCGCCTCGAATTACAGACTGCGGCATGTACATTGCAGCAGTCGTCTCCGAGCCGGACAAGAAGCAACGGCTTTGGCTTTATCCAACTAATTTTGAGCCGGCAGAACTGCTCTATGATGATATTGAGCCAGTTGGTTATTACGATTGGTATGATAATAAAGCTGCGATGTTTATCTTGGGTGATCCGAATAAACTCGTCTATGCAAAAGGCAGAGACGATCTGATAGAGATCGACACGGAAATCGCCCGATCGATTAATCGAAGACCAAAAACCAGCGCGATCACCTACCTTTCCACTCGGGAAACTAAATCAGAACAAGAGCAGCAAGCCTACCAATTGAAAAGTTATGATATTGAATCAGGCAGCCGGAGCGACTTAGGTTTTGGTTTGGCCGGTTCCCAAGATTTCCTTTGGTTGGATAAAAATCACCTCTTAATGGCTCAAGGAAATACCCTTTATACTCGAAAATATTCCGATGAAAATTGGAAGCCAATAGGAACGATCAACTCAGACACACATCAAAATATTAGCAGATTGGCTTATAGTGCAGATTTGAATGTACTGGTCATGGCTATCGAACGAAAATAATTAATACCCACTATGAATCTTTTAAAATCAACTTTACTCCTTTCCACTTTCATTTTTGCGCAAGCAGCTTTGGCACAAATCGAGGATAGAAAAGGCATCGTAGCCAAAAATGCTGAACTGGTAAAAGTTCAAGATGGCTTTATCTTCACAGAAGGACCAGCCACGAATCGATTTGGTGATGTGTTTTTCACCGATCAGCCTAATAATAGAATTCACAAATGGAATGCAATCACAAATGAAGTGACAGTTTTCAAAGAAGATGCCGGCCGATCCAATGGACTTTTTTTTATGTTAGATGGAAAATTGGTCGCAGCAGCGGATGAAGAGAATCAACTTTGGCTTATCGATAAAGATGGCTCAGAGGAAGTTCTGGTAAGTGCTTTTCGAGGCAAGAAATTGAATGGTCCCAATGATATCTGGTTGGTTCCTAAAGGCGGAATGTATTTCACAGATCCACTATACGTTCGTCCTTATTGGGAGGGAACTAGAGGCAAAGAGTCCGAACAAGATGGAGAGCATGTGTACTATTTATCTGCAGACAAATCTCAGCTCTTTCGTGTGACCGAAGACCTAATCAAGCCAAATGGAATCATTGGTACTCCTGACGGGAAAACACTGTATATCGCAGATCCGGGAGCAAAAAAAACCTACAAGTATGAGATCCGAGACGATGGCTACTTGATCAATAAGGAGCTTTTCTGTGAAATGGGTTCTGATGGAATGACTATCGATGATCGAGGAAATGTCTACCTGACTGGTGACGGGGTGACCGTATTTAATAAAGCAGGAGACCAAATTGCGCATATAACTGTCCCGGCAAAATGGACTTCGAATGTAGCATTTGGAGCATTGGACCGAAAGACTTTGTTTGTCACAGCGATGGACGCAGTATACACACTCCAGATGAAATCTAGAGGGGTTTGGTAGGAAAATGATTAGCTTTTCGTTTGACCTTCTGTTACTCAATCAGGATTTAATTTTTTAAAAATAAAGGTAAACCAATCCCTAATTTCTTTTGAAACAAGAAATTAGGGATTGGTTGAATTTTAGCATTTTGATTATACTGCTTTGCTGTAGTGAGTGGAGACTAACTTCCAGCCACTTTCTCGCTTTATCCAAACATCTAAGAAATTCAAATTGGCAGATTGTGTCTCTCCAGCTTTGGAAAAAACAAACTCTCCTACCCCTTGAGCTACCGCTGAGGTTCCATAAACTCGGGCAATAATATTCTGAAAATTGAAGTCTTTGAGAAGGCAAGTTTCAGCACTCATTTTTTTAATCAACTCTTCTTTTGTCTCTATTTTCCCTTCGGAATTGAACGAAAGGCAATGGTCATCAAAGATTTGTGAGAGTTGATCGAGGTCAAGTGTTACCCAAGTTTGAAATTTCTTTCGGGTAAGGTCTATCAGACTGGATTCAGTTAGCATAGGTGATACTAAGAAGGGTGATAATCAAGGGGTGTATCCGCTATATAACAAATCTTAGACCGAAATAAAAAAAGAATAAAACGGAAGGATGAATATTGGTTAATAACTAAGGGTAAGAGTCTTACTTAATTTTTGATTGCAAAAGAAATAATGCTAAATATTTAAGCAAAAAAAGACCTTTGGATCTGATCCAAAGGTCTTTTTCGTATTTTTTTTTAAATCTAAAAGATTAGCAATCTCCTCCTATCTCACAAGAAGCATCTTTTGAACTATTCATGATTTGAAGGGATGGATTTTCTTTTTGATAAGCTGTCCAAGCTTTCTCCAAGGTCTGATCAAAAACCTCATCGGGCTGAGCACCAGAGATTCCAAACTTCCTATCCAAGACAAAGAACGGAACACCACGAACATCTAGCTGTTTGGACTCATAGATGTCCTGATCTACTCCTTCATCGAAAGCTCCAGATTCCAATGCGTTTTTTACTGCCTCTTCCTCTAAACCAACTTCTTTTCCCAAAGCAATAAGAGTAGGGAAATCATCTACATTTTTCCCTTCGGAAAAATATGCTAGGAGCAATCGCTCCTTCATTACATCTCCCTTGCCAAAAGATTGAGCAAAATGAATTAATCGATGAGCATTTCGGGTATTAGCCACCACAGCTTTCTCATAATCAAAGTCTAAGCCTTCAGCTTTTGCCATTTCAACTACGTTAGCGGTGATTTCTTTGGTTTGCTGCACTGACCAACCTTTAGAAGTGGCTAAATGCTCCAGTGTGCTGATTGAGGGATTTGTTTGTTGATCTGGATTGAGTTGGAAGCTCTTCCATTCGATTTCAATTGAATCCTTATGTGGGAATTTAGCCAAAGCTTTTTCCATTTTTCGTTTTCCGATGTAGCAGAAAGGACAAACTACATCTGACCATATTTCTATTTTCATTGCATTTTCATTTACTTTATAAGAAATAGATTTTTGCACCAAAGAGTTCAACCCTGATTGATTTGAAAACGAAAGAATGCCCCTCCTGTGCGATGGAGATTGATGAAAAGGCCGCTATTTGCCCGATCTGCCAGTTTGAGTTCCCCAAGCGCTCATCTTGGATTACTTGGTTAGCAATATTTCTTTTAATCGTGTTTTTGTTAAGTTATATTTTGTGACTAAAAAAACCTCCCTATGAATAAGCGAAAATTTATCAAATCACTGGCAGCTTTAGGATTTACTGCTCCAATATTTTCATCCGAAACAGCTGCTCATTCTTGGGAGAGTTTGGATTTTGATGCTGCTGACTTTTGGGAGCGAATTCGCGCCGGTTATAAACTCAAACCAGATTACATCAACCTGGAAAATGGGTATTACTGCTTTTTACCGGAACAAACACTAGAAAAATATATTAAACACATTCGGGATGTAAACTACCAGGCTTCGCATTACATGCGGACAGTCCAATGGGAAAATAAAGCAAAAAGCGCAGCCAAGTTGGCCGAATTAGTAGGTGCCAGTCCAGAAGAGATCGTTTTGACAAGAAATACCACCGAGTCGCTTGATCTGATCATCTCTGGATATCCTTGGCAAACTGGCGATGAGGCGATTGCATCAAATCAGGATTATGGCAGTATGCTCAGTATGTTTGACTTGCAAGCCAAACGTAGTGGGATTAAAATAAATCGGATTGACATCCCCATGCATCCGGAAAACGATGCTGAAATTGTCGCTGCTTACGAAAAAGTGATTACTCCAAGAACCAAGTTGATGATGATCCCTCATATTGTCAATATCACTGGCCATATTCTTCCGGTAAAGAAAATTGTAGCTATGGCTCATTCTCATGGAGTCGAAGTTATGGTAGATGGAGCGCATGCAGTTGGTCATTATGAGTTTTCAATTTCTGATTTGGGTTGTGATTATTATGGCACGAGCTTGCACAAATGGCTTTCGGTTCCGCTTGGTGCTGGGATGCTCTATGTGAAAAAGGATCGAATTTCGAAGTTGGAACCACTCTTGGCTCCATTTGACTTGAAGTTGGAGAATATTGGATACCTAAATCATATCGGAACCCACCCGGTAGCAACTGACCTGGCTGTGATCGATGCGATAGATTTTCATCTAAATATTGGTGGAAAGCGAAAGGAAGATCGATTGCGATATATTCAGCGCTACTGGTCTGATCAGGTTCGTGATCTTCCCGGAATCCATGTGAATACACCAAAAGACCCGTTTCGTTCCTGTGGAATTGCCAATGTAGGAGTTGATTCCATGGGCCCTGCGGATATGGCGAAAACTCTGATTGAGAAGTACAAAATCTTTACGGTGGCGATTGACGGAGTGGGAGTCAAAGGCTGCAGAATCTCGCCTAATATCTACACAACAGAGAAGGAATTGGACGTTTTTGTGGAGGCTTTAAAAGAAATGTCCGGGAATTCATAAAATTTTTGTTTCAGATTCTATAATTTTAACCACATAACCAATTGTTATTTTGCGGATTTAGTAGTTCTATGTTCTTTTATTTGCCTAAATCATAAAATATACAATGATTGCTCATTTTTTTTACAAATTTCCTTGCAATTCCTTTCCAAAGAATTCAATTTTGTTCACGCAATGAAAATGAATACTCAAATAGATTTTAGAAAAACGCAAGCTTCTCAGGAAGTGAAAGCTGCGCTTGAGTCTATTTTATTTTTTGCTCCCTTGAGGAGGTATAGGTTTTTCTTTAGGGTTTAACCCTTCGCATTCAAAAGAATTTCCTACGAGGAAAATTCTCCCCCATTCATTTCTTGATCCTATCCTATCACCCGAATCAATTCGGATTTATACATGCTTTTATCCATGGATAATATTTTATTTCAAATTATAGTTGCCAATCCTTCTCATAAGGAATATTCAATCACAATTACCAATGAGATGGAGAACTCTGCCAAAGCGCGGGGGACCGGAATCGCAAAGCGAACTCCAGAGTATGTGGAAACAAAAATGGATGAAGGAAAAGCAATCATAGCCTTAACTCCAGATGGGACTTGGGCAGGATTCTGCTACATCGAAGCTTGGGGACATGGAAAATACGTGGCAAACTCAGGCTTGATCGTAGCACCCGAGTTTCGTAAATATGGTTTGGCTCGAAAAATCAAGCGTGAAATCTTCAAACTCAGCCGTCAGAAATACCCTGACTCAAAAATCTTTGGTTTGACTACCGGAGCTGCAGTGATGAAAATTAATTCCGAATTGGGCTATATCCCAGTTTCCTATTCGGATTTGACAGATGATGAGGCTTTCTGGAAGGGTTGCCAAAGTTGTGTGAATTATGAGATTTTGATGAGTAAGAGCAGGCAAAACTGCATTTGTACAGCGATGCTATTTGATCCTCAAGCAAAGAAAAACCATACCGAAGACCTGGCACTACGGGATGATTTCAAGAAGGAGATCAATTTGTTTAGCCGCTGGGTTAGTCTAAAGAAATATGTGATGCTTAAATTGACTAAATCTAAAGATTCGATCAATAGCTTCTTTTTATAACATTCCTCTTTTTCAAAAGGGGCAAAATTAATTAAAATGAAAAAAATCGTTTTGGCTTACAGTGGAGGCCTAGATACCACATTTTGCGCTTTACACCTTTCCCGAGATTTAGGATATGAGGTGCACGCAGTGATTGTAAACACTGGAGGATTTTCTCAAGAAGAATTGAAGGCGATTGAGGTACGGGCTAATAAGCTTGGCGTTGCTTCCTTTCACATCTTAGATGTGGTGGAAACCTATTACCAAGAGGTGCTGAGGTATTTGGTCTTTGGTAACGTCTTGAAAAACCAAACCTATCCCCTCTCTGTTTCAGCAGAGCGGATCTTGCAAGCTAAATCCCTTGCAGAATATGCAAAATCGATTGGTGCAAAAGCTGTTGCTCATGGATCAACCGGTGCTGGAAACGATCAGGTTCGTTTTGATATGATTTTTCAAACCATTGTACCTGATATCGAAATAATCACTCCGATTCGTGATTTGAAGCTTTCCCGGCAGGAAGAAATCGAATACCTAAAAAAGCATGGTGTGGAGATGAATTTCGAAAAAGCAGCTTATTCTATTAATAAAGGAATTTGGGGTACATCGGTTGGAGGAAAAGAAACGCTGACTTCCTCAGATTACCTTCCTGAAGAAGCTTGGCCTACGCAAGTAACTGCTCATGAACCCAAAGAATTGACCTTGACTTTCGTTCAAGGCGAGCTAAAAGGTGTGAATGGAAAGAATTACGAAACCGCTGTTGCCGCTATTCAAGAAGTACAAGCCTTAGCTGGACCTTATGGAATCGGCCGCGATATCCACGTGGGTGATACAATCATTGGTATCAAAGGTCGCGTAGGGTTTGAGGCCGCTGCTCCATTGATTATTATCAAAGGGCATCAGCTATTGGAAAAGCATACGCTTACCAAATGGCAGCTTTTCTGGAAAAATCAACTAGCAGAATTCTACGGAAATCACCTGCATGAAGGTCATTACCTTGATCCAGTGATGCGAAACATGGAGGCTTTCCTAGCCGATACCCAGACTTTTGTGAACGGAGATGTTCGTGTCATGCTACAGCCCTATCGATTTACGTTATTGGGGATTCAATCGGACAATGATCTGATGTCCAATAAGTTTGGAAGCTATGGTGAAATGAATAAAGGCTACACTGCTGAGGATGTCAAAGGTTTTACTCGGATTCTTGGCAATCAAACTTCGATCTTCCATAAAGTAAACCATCCCGATGAAGCGAATTAAAACAGTCATCATCGGTGCAGCGGGATATACTGGAGGAGAATTACTTCGGCTATTGGTTCATCATCCTGCCTGCGAGTTGGTGTATGTGCATAGCAATAGTCAGAAAGGGAAAAAAGTAACGGAGGTTCATCCTGATTTGATTGGAGATTCCGAATTGGTTTTTACTGATGAAGTACGAACTGAAGGGATTGAAGCTGTTTTTCTTGGGTTGCCACATGGAGAAGCTAAAGGCTTTTTGGAAAAAAATCACTTTAGCCCTGAGACGGTCATCATTGACCTTTCGACTGATTTCAGAAATGAATCGAATGTGTTTGTTTATGGACTTCCTGAGGTGAACAGATCAAAGATTCAGACGGCCAAGCGAATTGCTAATCCGGGCTGTTTTGCGACAGCAATTCAATTGGGACTTTTGCCAGCAATTGCCAAAGGCTGGGTAAAAAATCAAATCCATATTTCGGGGATAACCGGAAGTACTGGTGCCGGTAAAAAACTAGCTGAGACTTCTCATTTTAGCTATCGAACCGGCAATACATCAGTTTACAAGTTATTTGATCACCAACACTTAGCTGAGATTTCTCAAACATTCTCACAGGTTAATTCAAGTTTTGATTCGGAACTGCTCTTCGTCCCTTATCGCGGAAATTTCTCTCGTGGAATCTGGATTACCAGCTATTTACCTTTTGAGGGAACAGGTGAAGAGGTATTAGAAGTATATCAAGAGTTTTATTCCAATGCGGCGTTTACCCATGTTTCGAGTCAGGATATTGATCTGAAGCAAGTGGTAAATACGAACAAGTGCATCATTTATACTCAAGTCAAAAAGGGTCAGCTGGTGATCTATTCAGCGATCGATAACCTATTGAAAGGAGCTTCTGGGCAAGCAGTTCAGAATTTCAATCTAGCTTTTGGTTTGGATGAAAAAGAAGGATTGAGGCTAAAAAGCATCGCTTTTTAATTCAGAAAGCTGAAGTGAGAAAGCTAAAAGAAGTCATCTCATTAACTATTATCAATTACTAAAAAGTAATATTAAAAAGCTCGCTATCTAAAAGCAAGTTTGAAGCACTGCTAGACCTCGTATCCCGATAATTATCGGTACGCAACATAACTCGTAATTAGAAATGAAATTATTCGACGTATATCCTCTAATGCCTGTCACTATCGCCAAAGCTGCTGGAGCAAAACTTTGGGATGATCAGGGTCAAGAATATTTGGATCTTTATGGTGGGCATGCTGTGATCTCGATTGGTCATACGCATCCACATTTTGTGAAGCGAATCAAAGATCAATTGGATCAGATCGCTTTTTATTCAAATTCTGTTCAGATTCCGATCCAAAAAGAATATGCTTCCAAATTAGCAGAGCTTTCTTGCCTGCATGAGTATCAACTTTTTCTTTGTAATTCTGGAGCTGAAGCAAATGAGAATGCATTGAAAATGGCTTCATTTGCTACTAATAAACCCGGATTTATCTCCTACTCTGGAGCCTTTCATGGGCGAACATCCGCCGCAGTTGCTTTGACAGATAATCCAAAAATCATAGCACCTTGCAATGCTCGAGAGGACTTTCATATTCTCCCTTGGGGTGATTTGGAAGCTACTGAGGCAGTTTTGAAATCGGATACCATTGCTGGAATTATCATTGAAGGCATTCAAGGTGTGGGTGGAATTCAAGTTCCATCAGCTAAGTTCCTAAAAGGAATTGCCGCCTTAGCCAAAAAATACAATGCAAAACTGATTTTGGATGAAGTTCAATCAGGGTTTGGCCGCACGGGCAGATTCTTCGCGCATCAGTGGGTGGATGGGATCATGCCAGATTTGATCAGCATGGCAAAAGGTATGGGGAATGGCTATCCAATTGGTGGAATCCTAATTTCTCCAGATTTCAAATCAAGCTATGGAATGCTTGGGACTACTTTTGGAGGAAATCATTTAGCCTGCGCAGCAAGCCTTGCTGTTCTGGAAGTGCTCGAATCTGAAAAGCTTATTCCAAATGCTGCATTGCTTGGCACTCGGTTAATGAAGGAGCTAAAAGATATTCCTGGAATTACAGATGTTCGAGGAATTGGATTGATGATCGGAATTGATTTGGATCGTGATGCAGGTCCCGTTCGAACAGAATTGGTTCAGAAATATCATATTTTCACTGGTAGTGCCGCTGGCAAACAAACCATTCGTCTTCTTCCTCCTTTAAATATCGAATGGAATCAGTTAAATTCGTTTATAGTCGCGATAAGAGAAATATTAAGTTAATCTTCTTTATTTTATATTAAATGGCAAATATTATTAAGCCAATTACGCATTTTACCAAATTTGAATCCCACGAGCTAGGTATTCAATTGATAGCTCAGGCCCTCCTATATAAGCAAAATCCATTTGTAGATAAACTAAAAGGTACAGGAAAGCGAATTGGCTGTATTTTTTTAAATCCTTCGCTGAGGACTCGAGTTTCTACCCAATTAGCAGCTTTAAATCTTGGAATGGAGCCCATAATTCTAAATATGGACAAGGAAGGCTGGGCACTAGAAATGAATGATGGTGCAGTGATGAATCGTGACAAAGTGGAGCATATCAAAGATGCTGCGGCAGTTTTAGGCTCTTATTTCGATATACTGGCGATTAGAGCATTTCCTTCCTTAACTAATAGAGAGGAAGATCTGGCAGACTTTGTCTTTAACCAATTTGTGACCTATTGCGGAAAGCCAGTGATCAGCCTGGAGTCAGCAATTCGGCACCCACTTCAAAGCTTGGCAGATCAGATTACAATGAAGGAGAATTCAACCAAGGCTAAACCAAAAGTAGTGATGACTTGGGCTCCTCACATCAAAGCGATTCCACATGCTGTAGCAAATAGCTTCGCAGAATGGACCTTAGGAATGGATCATGATTTGACGATCACTCATCCTGAGGGTTATGAGTTGGATGAGCAATTTACAAAAGGTGCCAAGCTAGAATATGATCAAAATAAAGCATTGGAAAATGCTGATTTTGTGTATGTTAAGAACTGGTCCTCATTTAATGATTATGGAAAAATCCTACAGGTAGATTCCAATTGGATGCTGACCGAGGAGCATTTAATTGCTGCGCCAAATGCAAAAATCATGCACTGCCTTCCAGTGAGAAGAAATGTCGAGCTTTCGGATGAAATGCTGGACAGCTCTCGATCACTAGTCCAAGAACAAGCTAAAAATAGAGTATTTGCGGCTCAGTCGGTTATCAGTCACTTACTCGATTCTTAATCAAACCTTATGAAAATCAGTGTCATCAAAATAGGTGGAAATGTTATCGATTACCCCGAAAAGCTAGATGAGTTTTTAAAGATTTTCGCAAAATTCCCTGGCCATAAAATTCTTGTCCATGGCGGAGGTATTATGGCCTCTCGTTTTGGTGAATCACTTGGTGTGATGCCGGAGATGGTAGATGGCCGTCGGATAACTGATAAAGATACCCTGGATGTGGTAACGATGGTTTATGCGGGATTGATCAACAAAAACATTGTGGCTAAGCTTCAGGCCTTGCAAGTGAATGCAATAGGGATGACTGGTGCAGATGGCAATATTATTCGATCCAATAAAAGATCGATAAAGGAAATTGATTATGGTTTTGTAGGTGACATCCAAGAGATCAATGTTAAGTTGATTGATCACCTGCTAGCCGGTGAATTGCTTCCAGTAGTGTCTGCCATCACGCATGATGGAAAGGGCCAATTATTAAATACCAATGCGGATAGTATTGCATCGGCACTGGCTACAAGTTTGGCGGTAGAGCATCAAGTAAATCTATATTTCTGCTTTAACAAAAGTGGGGTCTTGATTGATGAGAAGAATGAAAATTCGATTATTCCGCTGATCAATCAAGATATCTACAAGGAATTGAAGCGAGAGAAGGTAATCCACTCGGGGATGATTCCTAAACTTGACAATGCCTTTGAAGCCCTTCAAAAAGGGGTAAATTACGTTTGGATCGGAAAAGCTGAAAATCTACAATTAGCAGCAAAAGGTAAACTATCTGGTACGATCATCGAGCAGCATCGCTATGATCTTTATTGATTGGAAGTCGTGAAAAAATTGAGCCCAATTTATCAGGATGCAATTGATTTGCTTTGTCAGCTGATACAA
>JAFMBQ010000109.1 GCA_017858365.1 Algoriphagus sp.
ATATCGAATTTGCTCGGAATATCAATCCGAGATGGAATGTGGGCCTTGAGTTCCATACTATTCGATCAAAGAAAACGCTTAATCCAGTTGCTAGGGATGATAATATGGTGGAGCAAACTGCCTATTCATTTCATACGAATTACCGATCTGAAAATGGGAAATATTGGTTTCTTGGTAATTTCTCGAGAATGCGTCATGTCGTCAATGAGATTGGTGGAATTATCCCTCCAGAAAAGGATAGCACCTCATTGTATTTCACTTATGAAGACGCTAAGGTTTGGCTGAAGTATTCTCAAGCTAGAGATTTGCGTCAGGATTACCATTTTTACCATGAATACAAGGTGAAAGATGGCCTGCAGATTTACCATGTTTTTGACAAAAAGAGTCAAGATTTAACTTTTGAGGCCGATATGTCTAAATCGGATACGCTTTATTATCCGAGATATGGAATAAGCGCAAAAGATACCGCCCAAAACCGTAATGATTTTTCGGAATGGCGTAATGAAGTAGGCTTCAAAGGTACCTTTGGAGGCTTTTATTACAATGCACATACAAAGTTCCGAACTGGAAGAATGCGAAGTCCTTCATTTGAAAATGATAATAATTTTAATGAGGTTTATTTGGGAGGTGAGTTAATAGGTAAGATTTCTGAGCAATGGAGTTTAAGTGCGGATGGTGAATATTTACTGCCCGGAGCTTTTAAACTTCATGGCCTGATGACCTCTCCTTGGTTGGATTTGGAATACACCAAAGCTGTCTACAAGCCCACCTCAATGCAGCAGGATTACCAAGGTTATTTTTTAAAATGGTCTAATAATTTTGACAATGTGGGATTGGATCAAGTGAAAGGAACATTGAAAGTAGACCTGGAAAAAATCAAATTGAGACCGTCCTTGACATTGAATAGGATTAATAATTATGTCTATTTTGAAGTAAATGGTGAGGCGACCCAGGCCAGAGGAGAGGCTTTTATGCTCCAGCCTGGATTGATTGCGAATATCCAAATCGGTAAAAAATTTCGTTGGGATACGGAACTGATTTTCACCAAAGTGACTGGAGATGGCAGCAATGCCTTTCGAATTCCTGATGTTTATGCGAATTCCCGCTTTTATTTCGATAGTCCTCTTTTCGATAATAATGTTGTAGTCCAAATGGGAATCGATGTCCGTTACCATTCCTCTTATTTTGGAAATTCCTATTTCACCGGTACGCAGCAATTTAATTTGCAAAATAGCTTTGATGTCTATGCTTATCCTGTTGCAGATTTTTTCTTGGATTTCAGGATCAATAGGACTCGAGTACTATTCAAATACAATCATCTAAACAGTGGTTTTATGAATCGAGAAGGCTACTTCGTAACTCCGGATTATACCGGATACAAATCATTTTTGGACTTGGGGATTACTTGGTATTTATTTGATTAAAATGAGTTGGGAAGAAAGTACAAAAGCTAAAATGCTTCATTTAAAGCTCCCAACTGATCCACGCTGGGTTGGAGTAGCTGAAATGCAAATCGAAGATATCCTTACAGATCATGCTTATTGTGAGCAAAAGGCAGCGTCCTCGTGCATTAGCCTGATCTTGAGATTCAACGATTTGGATCAAATCGTGGATACCCTTACTCCAATTGTAGCAGAAGAGTGGGGACATTTTGAGCGAGTGATGGAACAAATTCGAAAGCGTGGATTGAAATTTGGCTTTCCCAGAAAAGATGAATATGTAGTCGCATTAAAAAAATTCGTCAAAACAGGGGGGAATCGAATGCAACAGTTGACGGAGCAGCTTTTGCTTAATGCGCTAATTGAGGCAAGAAGTTGTGAGCGTTTTAAGTTGCTTTCAACTCATATTCAAGATGAGGAATTGAAAAAGTTTTATCACGAATTGATGGTTTCAGAGGCTGGTCATTATGTGACATTTATTGAGTTGGCCAGGACTTTTCAAAATGTCGATTTAGTGAATTCGCGCTGGCAGGAATGGCTAAATTTTGAAGCGTCGATACTCAAAGAAATAGGGAATAGGGCAGACCGGATGCATTGAGGATGAAGGTTTTGATCATTCATATTGGACCTCAGTTACTCTCTGGACAGAAAATCTGGACTTCAATTGCCAGTCAAGAAACTTCCAAACTTTGGCGCCCATTTAGGCAAGCAATTCGGGAAAAAGAAGGCCTTTCACCTACAAAATTTTATTCAATTGGTAGGTATGGAAATAAAATGGCGGAAGGTGATTTTACGGAAGACAGTCAATTTGAAAAGTGCGCTGCGATCACCGAAGCGATTTCTTTTTGCCGTTCATTTTTTGAGGAGATCCGCTTGGAAGGTGGACTTTATGCAGTTTTTAGTCACCATGGTTCAATTGCCAAGTTTCAGGTGACGCTGCAAGAATTTATGAAGAATTGGCTTCCTAAATCAAACTATCGACTAGATGATCGAGCTCATTTTGAAACCTTTGATGAAACTTACGATCCATTCTCGGAAGATTCCGTAGAACTGGTTCATATACCCATAATTGAAAAGGTTGATGCTTAATAAGTAATTCAAATAAAATTCAGCCTATTTTTGAGCCAATCCATATGAATTGGTTATAATTAAGTGGGTATCCTAGTAAAATTAAAATTTCTGTTCTAATCCGAACACATTATGAATTTGATCGAAAATATTCGAGAAGCAGTAACCTCCATTAAGGTCAATTTACTTCGAACTGTTCTAACAGCGGCAATTATTGCCATTGGGATTTCCTCTTTGGTTGGAATGCTGACTGCTATAGATGGGATTAAGTCCCAAATCGCAGATAGTTTTGCCGGATTGGGAGCAAACTCTTTTGATGTCAAAAATAAAGGCTTCAGTGGCGGTAGATCAATTCAGGAAGGTAAAACGGAGAAGATCTACCCAAAGCTTACGTTTAATGAAGTTATGGACTTCAAGCAGGAATATACCAGTATTGGAATTTCTACGGTATTTGTATCTGTAACTGGATCTGCGGAGGTTAAAAGAGGTTCTAAAAAGACCAATCCAAATACTAGAATCCGGGGAGTAGATGAAAATTATCTGAATATCAAAGCCATTAAAATGGGTGATGGTAGAAATTTCAGTTTGCTGGATATCCGCTATGGGAATAGTGTCGCAATCATTGGAGCGGAATTAAAAACAACATTATTTGATCTCAATGAAAATCCAATCGGTGACAAAGTCACATTTTTTGGGAGGCCCTACACTATTATCGGAGTTTTGGAGGAGCAGGGTTCGGTAGGCCAGGATTCGGGGGCAGATCGACAGATTTTGATCCCTGTAGAAAATGCCAGCCGTCTGGATCAGCGGGGTTCTTTTAATTATAATATAACGGGAGTTGCTTCTGGACCAGAACGGGTAGACTACGAAATGGGACAAGCCATAGGAATGATGCGTAAAATTCGCCAAGATCGCGTGATTCAGGAAGATTCATTTGATCTTTCGAAGAGCCAGTCAGTTGCTGAAAGCTTGGAAGAAGTAGCCGGATATCTTCGGATTGGAGGGTTTGGAATTGGCTTTATTACGCTTTTAGGAGCTTCTATTGGTTTGATGAATATCATGCTAGTATCAGTAACGGAGCGAACACGTGAAATTGGGATCAGAAAAGCTTTAGGAGCTACGCCATTGAAAATTAGACAGCAGTTCCTGTTTGAGGCCATTATGATATGTGTGCTTGGAGGGATTTTTGGAATGTTTTTAGGAATAGGGATAGGCAACTTGATTTCTTGGGTGATCGGTGCGGGAGGATTCTTGATACCTTGGCTTTGGATGTTTGTCGCATTCTTGATTTGTATTGTGGTCGGATTGTTGTCGGGATATTTCCCAGCGTATAAGGCCAGCAAGCTTGATCCTATCGAGTCATTACGATACGAGTAAAATTGATTTTCAAGTCAAGCAAAAAGCCCGTTGATGTGATCAATGGGCTTTTTGCTTTAGTCAATTTCTGTAAAGAACATTTCTTGCCTCGTGATTTTTATGTCTTGTTACCAAAATCTTGGAACCCTATACTTCTCTCTTGGTTCTCTTAACTTGATTCTTTACTTTTCAATTATGAATACGCATGAATACGACGCCATTGTCATAGGCTCTGGAATCTCCGGTGGTTGGGCTGCTAAAGAATTTTGTGAAAAGGGATTGAAAACACTGGTCTTAGAACGGGGTAGGGATGTAAAGCATTTGACAGACTACCCAACTATGACAGCTGCTCCTTGGGACATGCCGCATCGTAATCAGATTCCGAGAGATCAAAAGCTGGCTGATCCGGTCGTCAATCGATGCTATGCCTATCAGGAAGATACGCAACACTTTTTCGCTAAGGATTCCGAGCATCCTTACATTCAGGAGAAGCCATTTGATTGGATCAGAGGCTATCAAGTAGGAGGGAAGTCGCTTATTTGGGCTCGTCAAACTCAGCGCTGGAGTCGCTATGAATTTGAGCGGCCAGGTCGAGATGGCTATGCGATCGATTGGCCTATTCGCTATGAAGATATTGCTCCTTGGTACAGTCATGTGGAGCGTTTTGTGGGTATAAGTGGAAATTATGATGGACTGGAAACACTTCCTGACGGGGAGTTTTTGCCAGCATGGGAGTTGAATTGTGTGGAGAAAGAATTACAAAAACGCATCAAAGCATCCTATCCTGATCGTGATCCAATCGGTGGTCGCTGTGCGCATTTGACCAAGCCGAAAGAAATTCATTTGGAACAAGGTCGAGGGCAGTGTCTGGCACGCAATCAATGTTATCGTGGATGTCCTTTTGGCGGGTATTTCAGTAGTAATTCAAGCACTTTGCCTTGGGCTGCCAAGACTGGAAACCTCACGCTCAGACCAGATTCTGTAGTACACTCGATTATTTATGATGATGAAAAAGGAAAAGTTACAGGCGTTCGGGTAATAGATCGAGTGACAAAAGAAGTCACAGAATACTTTGCAAAGGTCATTTTTTTAAATGCTTCAACATTAAACTCAAACTTAATCCTGCTTAATAGTATCTCCAAACGCTACCCAAACGGATTAGGCAACGATTCAGGTTTGCTGGGCAAATACATCGCATTCCATAATTATCGTGGTTCGATGAGTGCGGATTTTAAAGGTTTTGAGGATGGCTATTACTTTGGGAGAAGACCGACAACGATGATGATGCCCAACTTCCGAAATGTTAAAAAACAGGATATGGATTTTCAGGGAGGATATATGCCTTTCTTCAGTGCATCCCGTACGCGAGGAGTTGGTGTAGCTGAAGCGTCATTAGGAGAGGAGTTGAAGCAGGCAAACACCAAAGTTGGATCTTGGCATGTTTGGATGATGATGCAAGCAGAGACAGTGCCTAAAGAGACGAATCGAGTATCACTGAGTGAAGATCAGAAAGATGATTGGGGAATGCCCCTGCTGAAAATAGATGTCAGTTACGATGAAAATGATGAAAAAGTCTTGGCTGATTTTTACGCCCAAGGCCAATCCATGCTCGAAAGTGCTGGATGTACGAATATCACTACTTCCGATAGTGGGCAAAACCCAGGGTTGGATATCCATGAAATGGGTGGAGTACGAATGGGTAAGGATCCGAAAACGTCCTTACTAAATAGGCACAACCAATTTCATGACCTCCCAAATGTTTTTGTCACAGATGGTGCTTCGATGACTTCTACAGGTGTTCAGAATCCTTCACTCACTTATATGGCATTGACTGCAAGGGCGGTAGACTATGCTGTAAAAGAATTGAAAAAAGGCACGCTATCTTAGAAACGATTAGACTATGTCTGTTTTTCTTGGATCTGGACCATATTTGTTCACACCATCTTGTCCGGGCTTGTACGCAAGCCAAATAAAACCAATGAAATTAATGGGTGGTGGAATTAGTAAATAAAGTGCATATTTCCAGTCCATTCCTATATCATGTAGTCGTTTGATCGCTTGGACAAGAAGTAAAATAATCGAGGCGACTAGGGTAATGCCGAAGGAAAAGAATATTAGCCATGCTTCGCCATGAAAGGATTGCCACATCAACATTAAACTCAAAATGTTTGTAAAATAAAAGATCATGAAAAGTACTAGATAAAGTCTTCTCGTGATTCTGCCTTCGGGTTTTAAAAATGAATTCATAACTACCTAACAAGTTAAAAGCAATAATGTTTTAAATTTGCTTGATTTAGCGCTTTTCTGATTTTCCAAGTTAGATTTTGAGTACACATGTTTTTTGAATTTCACCTCTCACATAATTCTAGGGAATTTGTATTTTTAATATCATTAGTATCACGCTGATCATTCTTGTCAAACCTAATTCGTTTTATGAAATCGAGCATGATGAGAACGTCACACACTGGAATGATGATATGCCATTCGAGATTCGCTCTGACCCTTAAAAATCAATTATAAACACATGAAAAAGTACTTATTCCTTCTCTTTTACCTACCATTTGTGTCATTTGCTCAGGCTAATTCTATTGAATTTATAGCTCCCCAATCTTATCATCTAATTATCGAAGGCTTTGATTGGGGACCAGCAGCAAACAAAGTGGTGATAAAAATGAATCAGTCTGTAAAAGAAGTGAATGCTTCTGATTTTGAGATCTATGTTAATCGGTCTTCGGATATAGGCGAGATCCCAGCTGGCCAACAGTCAGGTAAGAGATCTGTCATTTTAGGCTATCCTTCGGATGAATCTGGCAATAGAGTAGAGGAAGGGAATTATGCCACATTAGTGCTCGCTGTGAGCCCGGTAATGCCTTTGGGCTCTCCGATTCAATACATGCGAGCAGGGAATCGAGGCGGTAATTTCTGGATTGACTACCAGATGACAATTTTGGACACCAAATCTGGAAATATCTGGAATGAAGAATCTGGAAGGACTCGTCCGATTGTAGATGATTTTGAGTTGGAGGGGAAATTCACCAAGGACAATACCACGTTGACTTATGCAGCTTTTACCCCTAAATCAAGTCCGGAAAAAGCTCCTCTAATTATCTGGCTACACGGTGGAGGAGAAGGTGGATCTGATCCTACCATCGCACTGATGGGGAATAAGGCATTTAATTATGCTTCTCCTGAAATCCAGATGTTATTCGGAGGAGCCTATGTACTGGTTCCTCAAGCCCCAACTTTTTGGATGCAAAGCGAAGAGGGAATGACAAGAGGGCAAGTAAGCGATGTGTTTCATGAAGCTCTATTTGCTTTAATTCAAGATTATGTTGCTAAGAACCCTAAGATTGATCCTTCTCGGATCTATGTTGGCGGCTGCTCGAACGGGGGCTACATGTCCTTGAAGTTGATTATTGAACACCCAGAATACTTTGCTGCTGGATATATTAGCTCTTTGGCTTTTAATAATGAGTTCGTAAGTGATGCTCAAATTCAAAAAATCAAGAATGTCCCAATCTGGTTTGTGCATTCCAAAGATGACGGTGTGACCAAGCCAGAAGAGACCGTAGTGCCTTTATATGAGCGACTGACTAAAGCAGGAGCGAAGAATGCGCATTTTACCTACTATGATCATGTGACGGACATTACAGGTTTTTATGGAGGAGATGATTACAGATACAATGGACATTGGTCTTGGATCTATGTTCATGAGAACAAAGCTCGGACAGAATTAGATGGTTCCTCTGTGAAAATAAATGATCGGCCTGTGACTATCATGGAATGGCTTGCCGCCCAGAAAAAGAAGAAATAATTTTTAAAGCCGGGTTTTCCGGCTTTTTTTTGGAATCAAATTATTCCTCAACACTACCTTCAAATTTCAACTGGATGATTGACAAAGCGATTTTTACTGAAGAACTTTCCAAGAAGGCTGAACAGTTGGGATGTTTACCTCCCGAGTGGCTGGAAGAGATCCATCGTGAAAAGTGGTTTCAACTTTTTGTACCAAAAACATTAGGAGGACTTGGACTTAGCTTGCCGGAAGCACTTAGGCTAGAAGAAAAACTAGCTAAAGCTGATGGTAGCTTGGGTTGGACGATTACCCTTTGTGCTGGCGCGGGTTGGTTTGTAGGCTTTATGGAAAAGTCTCTTAGTAGAGAAGTTTTTTCCGATCCAAAGGTTTGCCTTGCAGGATCTGGATTTGTTGGTGGTAAAGCAAATAAGATTGGGGAATTCTACCAGATTTCAGGTAGCTGGACGTATGCATCAGGTGCCTTGCATGCAAGCCACTTTACGGCCAACTGCGAGATCTATGAAAATGGATTTCCTGTTTTAGATAAGTCTGGTAAACCAATAGTCAAGGCATTTGTCCTGGAAAAAGAAGAAGTGGAGATTCTGGATGGCTGGAATTATATGGGAATGATCGCAACGGGAAGCCATGCTTTTAAGGTGGAGAATTTAAGTGTTCCAGAGAATAGATGCTTTGAGATTTTGCCAGATAAAGTCACGCTTCCCGATCCGATCTATCGCTATCCTTTTCTACAATTTGCAGAAGCAACATTGGCGGTGAATATTTTGGGGATTACGGGTCACTTTCAGGAGTTGGTTGAAGCTTCCTTCGGGAAAAGACAAGAACGGAAAGCATTTAGCAGCCGCGAGTTGAGCCATTTTGAGAAATCCTTAAAAAAAGAGTCCGAACGAATAATTGGATTGAAAAAGGAGTTTTATAAAACGGTGAACGGCTCTTGGGATGAATTGGATCAAGAGAGCCGAATCTCTTCGGCCACACTAAAAAAAGTCAGTCGAATCAGTCGAAAGCTCACTCAGGCTTGCCGCTTATCGAATGCTAAGCTTTACCCTTTTGCTGGATTAGAAGCCGCTAAAACTCATACGGAACTCAATCGGGTTTGGCGGGATTTCAATACGGTAAGCCAGCATGCGCTGTTGATTTTTCCTTTTTAAGAAGTTGGAAAAAGAATACTTATGAATCAATCCAAATCTGGTTTACACTTAGGGCTAAAGGCTATAATCAAATCAGCTACCTAATCAGCTTCATTTTTTCAAACCTATCAAAGTAAATCCTATTAGACTTATCGCTAAGCAAAGGGGTGAGTAAAATACGGTATCTAAATAGCCGAATTCGGTTGACTTAATTTCTTTAAAAAAGCCAAGGTATTTGAAATCGCCGACAGCTCTCAAAAAGAAAATAATTGGAATCAGCCAAAGTCCTATAATTCTAATTAAAATCAAGGTTTTGTGAACTAGTGATTTTAATAAGAACAATTAGAAGAGTCCAAACAATAGCAATATAATTCCCCTGTGGATGCTCTCACTAGTCGTTGGATTGAGCACTGGGATACCTTGTTCATTGGCTGGAAGTGCATTGGTAAATCCAAGAAGACCTCCGCTCGCCCAATAAAAATGGATCAAGGAAAGTCCAAAAAATAGCAAAAATAAAAGTATGGATAAGAATAACTTCATTGTTGTTGGGTATTCAACGTACAATGTGAAAGGAGTTTTAATAATTTTTACATATTGTTTTGTTCTTTTTTAAGTATTTTTATCGGGAATTTCAGAGAGCAAAATGAATTATGATCTAAGTAGTTATTAGGTAAATGATGTACAGTACAATTTTGTGTGGCCATATATTGAATATCATCTTCTTTTAGCGGAATTATAGTATTGAGATACCTATTCATATTCTTTCCATGCCAACCAATAGCTGCCTTTTCGCGGATACCATAATTTGAAAAATCAAAATTCCATTCCTTACTTCTTATAAATTCTTTAAGTTCCTTTTTTGAATATATCCAAAATCCACAATATGGATTAACCTCATTGACAATATAAGCTGTATTTTCAATATGGATTATTTTGTTTAGTGATTTAGTAACGTCAGTTAGATATTTTTCTATTCCATTAAACTCTATTCTTAAGAAGCCAAGATTATAACCCCTTCTTGAAACAATTTCATTAAACTCAAGCCAGTAATTCAGATTATCCTTCGTAAATTTTATATCATCTTCCAGATAAATTTGAATATCATACTCATTTATATTTTCTTCAACTATTTTTCTATGTTCCCAGGTTAAAAAGTATGGATGAATTAATTGTTTTATCCCTAGTTTGTTAAAAATACTATTGAAAGAAAACCTACTAACGATACTTGATTTGTAAGGGTAAACCAGTAATTTAATATTATCGTAATTTTCAAATAATTTAAATTTCTTATTGGTATAAATAAAAATATTCATTTCAGACTCAATGAGTAAAAGGTTATCAATTACTTCATGCAAAAATTTATATCTATTTTCAATATGAAAAAAAGTTATATGTACAGCAATTTTCATTTATCGGTTTTTAATTGAACACAACTTGTTTATTGTTTCGGTTTTTCCGTATATACTTCCCTTATTCGGAACGATAGATACGGTTTTACTTTCTTTTATTTTTTTCGCTCGAGTACGATAACCACTCGATTTGGAATATACAGTTGGAGGTGTTGGGAATCATCGGTAGGATAGTTGATTGATGGATCTAATCGCTCAAATCCTCCGTAGCGCTTTTCATCAGAGTCTAAAATAATCTGGTAGCTTCCAGGTTCTGGTACATAGATCGGAAAGCCAAAAAATGACTCTGTAGGATTAAAGGAATAGACAAAAATCAGTCCGCCGCGTTCGTAGGCGAGGATTTTCTTGTCAGGATCCAGATGAAGTTGCACAGCAGGTGGGGAAGCAAGAAGTTGATGCTCTGTTGCCAGTTTAATCATCGCCTTGTCCCAAGCATCCAGCTGCTGATAGCGTAGAAGGGTGTCGTCGACGAGTGACCACTGTCTCCGAGCGTATTGATAGCTCCAGTCATTTCCTTCTCGTGGGAAATCTACCCACTCTGGATGGCCGAATTCATTTCCTATAAAATTCAAATAACCTTCGCCGCCTAATGTAAGTGTGATCATCCGAATCATTTTATGAAGTGCGACACCTCGATCCACTACTAAGCTGGGTTGAAGAACAGACATATTGAAATACATGTCCTTATCCATTA
>JAFMBQ010000110.1 GCA_017858365.1 Algoriphagus sp.
CATTTTGCTTATTGTCTCCAGAGATGTCTCCCGAGTTGCAGACGTAAATATCCAGTAAGGAATCGCCGTTGATATCTGCCATAGCCACTCCAGTGCTCCAAGCACGAGTTCCTGCTACGCCGGCTTGATCTGTGACATTCTCAAATTTGAAATCGCCTTTGTTGAGGTAAAGTTGGTTTGGTCCAAGGTTGGCGGTGAAATAAATATCCAGTAAACCATCGTTATTCACATCACCCAGTGCTACCCCTCCACCATTGTAATAATTCCGATAGGTGAAAATATTGAAAGATTCATCGAAAGCCAGATCATTACGAAAGGTGATTCCGGATTCCGAAGGCTGAATTGACTCAAACAGCGGATTGGGTGGGGGAAGCTCTTTTTTCTGACAGGCAAAAAGCAAGGTAAGAAGCGCTAAGGTTTGGAGCTTTTGTTTCATGCCGGTTTTTTCACTAGTTCTTTTTGGATTTTCAGATCTACTATTTCAGCTCGTATAGTGGAAATATGCTTTTTGAAAATTCGGACTCTTCGATTTCCATCAATTTTTACAAAAGCAATCAAGCTTTTATCTTCACTAGCTACTTCGAAAAAATCTGGACCATACCATTCTTTCAATAAGCCAACCACATCCTCACGGAGTTTTTCTACAGCTAATTCTTCGTTCCAAGGTGCCCAGCCTTCATAGGTGAATTCCATCGGCATCATATAGATTTTCTCATTCTCAAATTTTGGATAGAAGCGCATTTTCGCCGGATTTCCTGAAGGAAGATCTACCGTATATTCTATCGAAAGTTCACCTGGGCCATTGGAAAGAATGCCTTCCTTGTTCAGGTCCCAGCAGGTTTCGTAGAATTTCTTTTTATCCATTCCGAGGGAAAGTCCAAGAAATAACTCGTTGACAGTTTTCCCTGATGCGAGCTCTCTACTTTCGACTTTTTCATATTCTGATTTGCAAGAACTAAGCAGGAGGACGAATCCAAGAGCGAAAAGACTAGCGGATTTCAAATGCGATCGGGTTTTCATTTATTCTTATTGTGAGTAAATAGGGCTTATTTTTTATTTTCAGTTGTTGGAAATCCCTGATTTCTCCGGGGATAAAGATTCCACTTTGCTCAGGAAGCAAGGCTTTCCAAGATCCATCGGGCTGCAAGGCTAGTGACCAACCGTAGCTTCCCATTTGGGAGCCTAATTCAGGTTTGATTCGAGATTGATTTCCTCCCAAAAGGAGCTGAATTTCACCAGATGGAGAAGTGAATTTTTCAATGGCATAAACTGGAGCTTGCTGAACTTCAGCCGGAAGTGGTTGTTCTTTGAATTTTCCGCTACCGTCATTTATCCAAAGTGTAGAGGCCAATGTTTGCACACTTAAAGTTACGGATTTTGATAGAATGGATTCTGGGAAAAGTGATTCCAAGGTTTTATTTTGGTAGGAGGCATAGGTAAGTAATTGCTTCCGCAAAGAGGGGATTTGTTTGAGTAAGGTATTCTTCATCACCCATGGAATAGCCCCTTCGGCTTGCTGGCTTACTAAAATTTGCTCTACGGCACCGTTTTGATCAAAGTCATTGACAAGCATTCGAAGCTCAGCATCCGAACTGGTAGAAAGCCTCATATTTAAGCCTCGATTTCCTGCGATAATATCCGGTTTTCCATCGCCATTCAGATCATCAACCAAGATCGTATTCCAAAGTCCAGCAGCTGCCAAAAGCCCAAAATCCTTAGAGCGATTGATGAATTGGCCATTTTCTAATGCGTAAATCATAATAGGAGTCCATTCACCAGCTAGGATGAGCTCGGAAATCCCATCTCCATCTAAATCGGAAAAGCTACCAGCGGTCAGCATTCCAATGGATTTTAAGTTTTCGCCCAGTTGATTTGTAAACAAGCTAAAATTTCCTTTACCGTCATTTTGCCAAAAATCAACTCCTGCAGGGACTCCATAGGCATATGGAATGGAGCGAACACCAGAAACTAAATCCAGATCTCCATCCTGATCCAAATCCTCAGCAAGGATAAAAGCCGTCGGGCTGGTAGGAAAGGGTGATGGAAGGGAAGAGAAATTTCCTTTTCCATCATTGAGATAAACTCGATCTTGGTAAGCAAGATCGTTCATGGGGAATTCGATACTTCCGCTAGCAACTACCAAATCTGGAAAGCTGTCACCATTCAGATCATAGAAATATCCAGCGACATCGGCTGATATTTTATCTTTTTCGAAAAGGGCAGTGTTTGAAGCAATGAATTCCCCGTCTATATCTTGAATCCAAAGTGTGGAGGAATATCCCATAGCTCCTGGAATAAATAGGTCATCCAATCCATCTCCATTCACATCTGTTGTGGCAACTTTTGGACCTTCGTCACTGATCATCCAGAA
Organism: Algoriphagus sp.; assembly: GCA_017858365.1. Taxonomy (GTDB): domain Bacteria; phylum Bacteroidota; class Bacteroidia; order Cytophagales; family Cyclobacteriaceae; genus Algoriphagus. The sequence goes on from JAFMBQ010000110.1 coordinate 2,372, forward strand.
TCTGAGTCGATCTCTGTCGAAATCAGCAAAGTCATTTTTTGGACTAGAAAAGGGAAGCTTTAAATCAACTTGATGAAATGGGGTAGTTCCGATTAAAGCAGCTTGGAACATCGGAATTCCAGTCGTTTTTTTAGGATTGATTTTTTGATTGGTTTTGACATTGACCATTCTGGTCAGTTGTTGGTCTGGCCAAATCACGTGAATGGAATCTAAGACTTCCACTTTGCCCAAGCCAAAATGCATGGTCTGATCCACCGAAGAGAGGTAGCCTTTCACAGGCTGGAATTCTTGGAAAAAGCGATTTCCATTTGAGAAGCAAGTAACCTTTGCGCCGAACGCATTTCCCAGATTGAGTTGGAGGAAATTTCCAAGGTTATTGTCAACGGCTAAATTCTGGTAGATAAATGCTTGGTCATTCAGATTGTTGATTATCAAATCTAAGTCGCCGTCATTATCCAAATCTCCATAAACTGATCCGGTGCTGAAGGTCAACTGATCCAAACCCTGCGTACTGGATTCATTCTCAAATTTCCAATCTCCATAATTCTTGAACCAGTAATTCTGTTGTGGAATAGAGGGGAATTCATCAATCATTTTGGTGAGCAAAACCGAATCTTTCCTGAATTCGCTGATGTTTTCCTGATTATTCACGTAAAAGTCAACGAAGTCAAAATCAGTTAAATCCTTGACAATTCCATTGGCGACGAAGATGTCCTTCAGCCCATCATTATCCGCATCAAAGATCAGTGCTCCCCAGCTCCAATCGGTCGCATGAACTTTGGCTTGTCTAGAGACTTCTGCAAAAATAGGGAGATTGGTTCCCGGTATGAACCCCAAATTTCGCTGAAGGGTATTTCTGGTAAATTGGTGATGATAGCCTGCTTTGCTATTTGCCTGAGCTTTGTCCCAATCCTCAAAAGGGGTTTTGGTCTTGACTCGGGCCATACTTGCTGGTAGCATTTCGGTGACAAAAATATCTGGGCGGGTGTCATTATCTAAGTCCGCAATATCCGCTCCCATGGATCCCATGCTGATTTCGGGAAGAAGTTCAGGAAGCATTTCGGAAAATGTACCGTCTTGATTATTGAGGTAAAGGTAGTCCCGCTCGAAAAAATCGTTGGAAACATAGAGGTCTGGCCAAGAATCGGCATTTAAGTCCGCTACGGTGACACCTAATCCATAACCAATTGCACTCCCATAGATTCCTGCAGCTTCGCTGACATCGGTAAAGTGATCGCCATCATTGCGGTATAGCTTATTTCCGCCTTCGGGATCTCGTTCTTCTCGCTGACCTATTCGTAGGTCATAGATGCCAACTGATCGACCTGAATTAGACAAGAGATACATGTCGAGATCTCCGTCTTTGTCAAAGTCAAAAAATACCGCATGCTGGGAAAGCCCGATGTCGGCCACGCCATATGCTTCGGATTCTTCCGAAAAAGTAGCGTATCCTTTATTTATAAAAAGCTCATTATGTCTTTTTTCACCTTCCAAGGGGCCTGATTTACAGACAAAAATATCCAGCAAGCCATCATTATTGATGTCGGCCATGCTGACTCCTGTGGACCAACTGCCAGTAGAGTTGAGGCCGGCTTCTTGGGTAATATCTATGAATTTTAAATTTCCCTGATTTAGGAAAAGTTTGTTTGAGGTTTGGTTTCCAGCGAAAAAAACATCGAGTAGACCATCATTATTAATGTCTCCAAGCGCAACACCGGCGCCGTTGTAAAAATTTCGAAAAGTGTATGGATTTACCTGCTCTGTATAGCTCAGCTCATTTCTAAAGTTTATTCCAGTTTCTTCTGGCGAAAGGAGCTGAAATAATGGCTTAGGGTTTTGTGATTCCTGTTTGCAGGAAATAAGAAGAATGAAAATCAGTAGGATTGGATTTTTAAGATTCTTCATGGGTATTTTAAAAAAAAGGAAGTGTACAAATGTACACTTCCTTTCCAAAGAGTGATTTGATTCAATTAATAACCTGTGTTTTGCTTCAAGTTAGGGTTAGCATTGATTTGCTGTAAAGGAATTGGGAACAAGCTTCTGAATGGCTGAGAAGCTGCTTTCTCCCACCATGGCTGATTCCACTTTCCGAATCTGATCTGGTCAGTTCTTCTAGAAGCTTCTGCAAACATCTCAAATCCTCTTTCCTTGTAAAGGTCATCCAAGGTAACTGCGGCAAGCGGAGCTAATCCAGCTCTTGTACGTACTTGGTTCACTCCAGTAAGCGCTAGAGCAGTTTTCCCTTGACGGAAAGCCGCCTCTGCTTTTACTAAGATGATGTCGCCCAATCTGAACAAAGGATAATCATTGCTCAAGCTTGAACCTGCACCTGTAGCAAATTCATATTTACCGACTCTTACACCAGCTTGTCTAAAAGCATTTGGTGCCAATTGATTTATCTTAGGAGTAAAAGTTAAAGGCTGTCCATCTGGATCATTTGCTTCAGCAGAGATATCATTTAATCTGCTACCATCTGCTGCAAACTGAGGTCCTTCTAGGAAAGATGCTTTTCTCACGTCTTTATCGTCAAAGCTGTTATAGAACTCCTCCAATGATGCATAACCATTCCATGGCTGCTCTTGTAGATTGTACGTGTTTTGACTTAGGTAGTGAAGCGTCATCTGTACCAAGTTGAACCCTTGAGCGTTGTTTTGATCATAAGGAAGTGTTAGGATGTTTTCTGTTGATCCACCATTCCTTGTAGAGAAATTCGCAAAGAAATTGGAAGTCAAAGAATATGGTCCGGAAATCACTTCGTTTGCTGCGGTTTCAGCCTCAGCCCACTTCGGAGTACCTGTATAAACTTCTGCGTTTAGATACAGTTTTGCAAGGATAGCCTGTGCACTGTAGTAGTTCAATGTAGTCTTAGTATCAGACTTAGGTAGCAGAGCGATATTCTCTTTTATAGAACTTTCGATAAATGCAAATACCTCGGCGCGTGTATTATTAGTTGGGTTTCCACCGGTAGACGATTCTGTGATAATTGGAACATTACCAAAACTGTCAATCAACCAAGAATATACCAATGCTCTCAACACTTTCAATTCAGCATTCAAAGCTGGAACGTCTGGGTAAGAGATAAGCAAGTTGTTGATCTCACCGATTGCAGTGTAGCAATAGTTCCAAGAATTGTTGAATGCCTCGTCTGATGGTTGCCAAGTATGTCTATGCATTCTCAACCAAAGTCCACCATCTTCCCAGTCAGCTCCCTTTTGAGGAATTGCCATCTCATCGGATGATACTTCATAAATGGACCAAATACTGTTATGACCACCCCAGCTACCCACGATTCTAGAATAGGCTGAAGCTTTCAACACATTAATCAGCTGTGGGTTTGTGCTATTTGCGATGTCTTCTGCAGTAACTCCATCGAGTACCTCCTGCTCCAACTCCCAACATGATCCCAGTAGAAATACTGCAGGAATCACTAGACAGATTTTACTTATATATTTTAACATATGTATGTTAGTTTATTTGATTACTTAAAATTTACAGTTACACCCACGGTCAATGACCTGGTTTGGAAATACGTGTTTCTTCTTTCAATACCCGGAGATAGGGAAGAGGTGAAACCGTTACCGTTTTCAGAGTCAGTTATTCTGATTTCTGGATCAACACCTGTGTAACCGGTAATAGTGAACAGGTTCTGAGCAGCAAAATACACTCTGAACGAATTCAAGTTTGGTGAATTAGTCTTGAAATTGTAGCCTAATTCCATGTTGTCTAATCGTACGAAAGAACCATCTTCAATGTATGAGCTATTGAAAGTTGGTGTAGAAGTTACCAATGGATTTGTTGGAGTTTTGTCTGTTACGACAGAGTTCCAAGTGTTAGATGATCCATCAGCATTTTCATAGAATCCTCTGTAAGAATTGTAGATATCATGACCCCAAGCACCTCTTAGGAAGAAACTTAAGTTCCACTGACCATAGACGAAGTTGTTGGCAAATCCGAATTCTCCTTTAGGAAGTCCGTTACCCAATTTTTCAAATTCGTTAGGATCAGTTGTTGAAAGAATATACTCGCCACCGTCAGTCAATCCAGTCAATCTTGGGCCATAGAAATCACCCAAAGTCTGACCTACTCTGTTGTAGATCATTGGATTATTATTTTGTCCTGGTGAGCCTGGAGGAGCGAATCTTAATTCGTCAAATCCTAAGTCTCCAGCTGATAAACTTTGAATCTTAGTCTTATCATATAAAGTGAAGTTGACATTTGGAGTCCACTTAACTGCTCCAAGATCAATTCCATTGACTCCTAAAGCGAATTCAAAACCAGCTGCTCTAAGATCTGCCAAGTTTATCCATGTAGAGGATGCCGTATTGAATCTTCCTGGATCAAATGGATTTGGAGCACCCGTTGCCACAGGTACGTTGAAAAGTAGATCAGAAATGTTTCTGGTGTAATAGTCCATGCTACCAGTCACTTTATCGTTCCATAACCCAAAATCAAGTCCAATGTTAAATTCTTTTTTGGTCTCCCACTTCAAATCCTGGTTTGGATTTGAGTTTTGTACTACACCAACAAAGATGTCATTTTGAGTCAATGGATCACCGTCCAAGTCAATTCGGTTACCATTGCCGAATACACCTAGTGCCAAGGTTGGAGAAGGAGGAAGGTTACCTGTCACCCCATAAGATACTCTCGGCTTAAATTGATTGAAGATACCCATATCGAAGATTTGAGTAAAGTCAGCACCTGCACTAATTGCTGGGAAAACACCAGTTTGGTTGTTTGAACCAAATCCAGAATAAGTTTCCGCTCTAACTGAAGCTGAAAGGAAATAGGTGTTGTTATAGTTGAAATTAGCTCTACCGAATAGGGAGTTCAACTGATCCTCATTTGCAAAGGAAGAAACGTCAGTATTGTTACCCAATCTGATTGAACCTGCACCCAGGTTATCATAACCTAGGTCGAATAGATACTGTCTTACTCTTGCGTTAAAGCCTTGGTTTTTGGTAGACTGTAAAGCCACACCACCCAATAAAGTCATATTCAATCCAGCTGAAAGATCTTTCTCATATCTAATCGTAGATTCGAAGATTTTTTGCTGTCTGTCAAACGTATTTCGTTGAGCAGATCCACCTGCACCAAGACCTACCTGGAAATCTTCTCTAGACCAGAAAGCTCCGGAAAGGGTATTTCTTCTGTCTTGAGAATATTGAGCAGAAACTGTCAAATTTGACAAGATATCATATTCAACTCGGTAAGAAGTAAGTGAAGTTTTAGTCTCACCCACAAACTTCTGCTGCTGAGCCATCGCAACTGGGTTGTAAAAGTCAAAAAGATCTCTTTGGAAATAACCGCCGAATCTATTGTTCGCATCTTCTGTGTTTTCAAAGATTGGAGCAGTTGGGTTATAAAGAGTAGCATATCTAAATGCTGCATCATTAATAGACTCAGAATCTACATTCGAGAATGAAAGGTTGATATTGAATCTCAACTTATTATCCAAAGCTCCTTGAGAGATGTTCAAACGAGTGTTTAATCGCTCATTTTTAACACCATCAACAATACCTTGGTTGTCTCTCCAGTTTACCGAAGCCATGTAGTTGGTGTTGTTAAATCCACCTGATACACTCGCATTAGTAGTATAAGAGAAAGAATCAGAAATCAACTCTTCTCTCCAATCAGTATTGCTTCCGAAGTTAGTTCCGCCTCTGGCCACAAATTCCTCTGCAGAAAGAATTGGAATTAAATTAGTCGCTTGGTCCATAGTTCCAAAGCTGTTGATGGATACTGAAGCTCTTCCATCTTTGCTAGCTTTTCTTGTAGTAGTGATCAAGATAACTCCCGCAGAACCTCTTGCACCGTAGATTGCAGCCGCAGATCCATCTTTCAATACATCGATAGACTGAATGTCATTTGGATCCACGTTTTCAAGCGAAGCACCGATCACACCATCCAATACAATTAGCGGGGAAGAGTTAGCTCCAAAAGTAGAAAGACCTCTAAGCCTTACTTGGAAACCATTGTTTGGGTTACCACCTGGACGAGTGATTGACAGACCAGCAACTTTACCCTGAAGTAATTGAGCTGGGTTGGAAACGTTACCTCTATTGAAGTCTTCTGGCTTTACGCCAACTACTGCAGAGGTGATTTCTTTTCTGTCTTGTGAACCGTAGCCAATTACTACCGCTTCTTGAAGACTTTGGATATCTTCCTCCAAATTGACAGTGATGTTGGTTTGATTTCCGATCTCTATTTCCTTTGTATTGTAACCTACAAAAGAGATGACCAGAATCTGGTCTCCCGGCTGGACTTCGATAGCGAACTTACCGTCAAGGTCTGTAGGCACGCCTCGAGTAGTTCCTTTGATTATTACGGTTGCTCCAGGAATTCCATCTCCAAGAGTAGCATCCAGAACAGTTCCAGTTACGGTCCTGTTTTGGGCGTTGGCTACCAGACTGACACTGAATATCAGGGTCAGCGCAAGCAGCAACGTCTTTAGTTTTTGTAAATGATTTCTCATAGGGTTTTTTGTTTGATTTGAAAATGAAATAGGCATGAGTACTTATTATCGAATCTAAAGTGTGGCATATATTTTAATTTTGCAATTCTTAACATTTGGCCTACTATGATCTTAAAAAACAGGTATTTAACAGATTAATATATATTTTAGTGAATAATTAACAAGTGGCTCATATTTCTATGTTAATTGTAATGGAAATCGATTTCCATTTACAGAAACTTAAAAAATCAAGTTTTTTTTAATTATATGAAAATTTGTGTCTTTTTCTAAAACAGCCCTAGTGCTTTGATTTGCACATATTTAAAAAATTTACAGAAGTCTTTATTTTCAAAAAATAAATTAGGAAAGATATTTTTCGTTTTCCCGTTATTTTTTTGAATTTCATTGAACCAAAATTTTCAATTTGATAAAACATCTTAAAACTTTGTGATTGACTCCTCGTATTCTTTTGAACGTCTTAATTTTCCTATTCAATTCTATATTCATGAGGACAATTCAGCGAAAAGCTAGCTATTTAGTTTTATTTTTTCTTTTGATAACAGAGGTTCCACTTTTGGCGCAGGGCATTAGAGGAGTAGTCAAAAATAATGAAGGGGAAATACTTCCCTATGCCTCTGTTTATATTCGAAATCTTGGGGATGGAGTGCCTACCAATGTGGAAGGAAGATATGAGTTGAAGCTCAAGAAAGGTGTTTATGATGTACTCGTCCAATACCTTGGATATAAATCAAAACTTGAAACAGTTATCATCACAGATGAAAGTTGGAAAGAGGTCAATTTCGAACTTGAGACTCAAGTCTATACACTTGGAACGGTGGAGGTCAATGCCGGTGCTGAGGATCCAGCTTTGACAATAATGCGAAAAGCTATCGCAAAGGCCAAGTACCATCGACTACAGGTTCAAAAATACTCGATGACGGTTTATCTCAAGGGTACGGGGCAATTGACAGATGCGCCATTTTTCATGAAAAAGACCTTAGAAAAGGAGGGGTTAAATCTTAATGAGGCTTATACTTCTGAATCTGTTTCCAGAATTACCTTTACTCAACCAAACAAGGTCGAAGAAAAGGTCATATCGATCCGAACGAATGGTGACAATCAATCCACTTCGCCTGCACCGTATATTCAAACGAGTTTTTATCAAGAGAAAATCAACGATATTATTTCACCCTTATCACGGGTTGCTTTTCAATACTACCGATTCAAATATGAGGGAAGTTTCTTTGATCAAAATGTGCTCGTAAGTAAGATCAAAGTCACCCCACGATCTAGAGGTGAGCAGGTGTTTGAGGGCTATATCTACATCATTGAGGATTTGTGGGCGATTCACAGCCTGAATCTTCAGACTTCTTACCTTGGATTTGAGATTCAAGCGACCCAGCAATATGCCCCTGTAGCTGAAAATGTATGGATGCCACTGACTCATCAATATAAGTTTGGAGGTAAAATATTTGGATTCGAAGGCAATTTCAAATACTTGGCTTCTACGCGGGAATATGACATAACGCTCAACCCGGATTTAAAAGAAGTTCCTCAAATTATTGATGAGAAAGTCCAAGATGTTCCTGCGTCTGCCACCCAATTCAACAAGTCAGTTTCGGCCTTGGAACAACTTTCGAGTGAGGAGCCGATGACTCGAAAAGAATACCGAAAGCTTTTGAATGAATATGAAAAGGAATCCCTGAAGGAGCGTGAAAACAGTGATGTGATCCAGGAAAGCTATTATGAGGTAGATTCAATGGCTAAAAAATATAATCAGACCTATTGGGATAGTATTCGTCCGGTGCCTCTAACAGATCAGGAAATTCTAGGATACTCAAGAGATGATAGTATTGCCGTAATTGAAGCTGCTAAGGTCAGTGAGGTGGATTCGATTGCAAAAAAAGCCAAAAGAAAATTAAAGCCACTAGACTTTATGAGCGGGGGTACCTATAGTTTTGGAAAGGGGGTTACGATGGGTTTTGATCAAAACTGGACCAAAATGTCTT
>JAFMBQ010000111.1 GCA_017858365.1 Algoriphagus sp.
CCTGAAGCTTTATCAAAAAGCCTGTTTTTTCATGATCAATCAAATCGCTTGGTCCCGCAATACAATCGTAAGCAACAACAGGCAAGCCAGCAGACATGGCTTCTCCTACTACATTAGGGAAACCTTCTGAACTGGAGGTAAAGGCAAAAATCTTGGCCTTATTGTAATAACTTTCAACATCCAATCGTTTGCCAGCCAACTCTACACGATTTTGAATCCCAAGGTCTTTAATGAGGTTTTCTAATTTTTCTTTATTCTTTTGTTTGAGTGCATCATCACCTACAATGATTAATTTCCAATCAGGAGCATCAATTTCTGAAAAAATCTGAATTAATTCATCGTGGTGCTTACTTTGAATCAAACGTCCTACGGATAAAACGATATTCTCTTTTTTGAAGGTGGTATTGGGTTCAATCTCTCGTATGGGGTTTCCAATAACTGCCAAGTTTGTATGATGAAACATCTTGCTGTAAATGTTCTTTGCAACTTCCGTCTGACAAATGACTCCCGTTGCTTTGGGATAAAGCCAGCTTCTTAATCCATCATGAAATTTTCCTAAATTTTTATCTGGTTGACAGCGATCCGAGACAAAAACAGGAAAATTTAATCCCAAGGTAGCTAACAAGACAAAATTATTCCACAACTCCCCAAAGCTTAAAACCGTATCAGGATGAATATCTTTTATTTTCTTTCTCAAAAACCAAAGCGTTTTCAGTGTATTCCATGTGCGTATAGAATTGTCAAATTCAAAAGCGGGTTTATGAATAATTAAATTGTCTGGAATTGGATAAAAAATCTCTCGAGTAAGTCCATAAAGAACCAAATGAACTTCAAATTCCTTTTTGGAACAAAAGTACTCAGCTAGTTCAGACATAACACGCTCCATGCCTCCTGCATGTAAGGAAGGAATCACTAAACAAATCTTCTTCCTTTTACTTTGCATCTATTTGTTTTAATACCAAATCCACAATCCACTCTTCTTTAACCGTCTTACCCTCATGCCAAACCAAATGCTCATCCCAATAACCCGGGCAATTATCATAAGCTGCATGAGCATAGCCATAACTTAATTCAATAATCAAAGGCTTATTATTCTCATCGTAAACGAAGTCAAATACTCCAACTTGTAGATTTAAAAGTTTGGTGATACTAAAAGAAATTTTTATTGTTTCTATATCAAACAATTCTCGATCATAAGCAAAACTCCCGCTTCCTGATGCCCTAAAATCATTATCACGTACATATCGTTTCAATCCAAAGGCTTTATCATCAATGACTATAATTCGTATATCCGAATCATTATTAGGTATAAACTCCTGAAAATACGCATAACCCACTTCATTTGCTCCTAATCGTGCATATGGCGGTGCATAAAGCAATCTTATTGCACCTTTCACGACTTCAAAGAAAGGCATTTTGCCATGTTTAAACTTATAAATTCGTTCCTTCAAACTTCCCCAAGCATCATATTTGGGAAATCCTCGCCCAAAAGCTTTGTTTATTAATTTAATACAATCAGTCTTTGATTTTACCAAACTTACATTCTGTGAACCTGCACCACCCCTGAGTTTAAATACTTTTGGAAAAATAGTGTATTCAGCCCACTCTAAAGCTTCTTGTTTATTAAAAAAAACATAACTAGGTACTAGCGAAGCGCCAATACCCTCAAACAAATATTTCTGAGCTACTTTGTCATCAAAATGCCAGGCAGTTCGAAAATCAGGGAACACCTTAAACCCTGTATGCTCCAAAGCAAATAATATCTGTTTTGCGATTATATTATCTTTATGACTACCCTGATTAAAATGCCACATCAAGGCATTGCAGTCTTTCAGTTGTTCAATCAAATTGTTCGAATAACAATTTACTAGTTTAAAAGGGATTCCTTTTTTCTCACAATAGGCTATCCAACGAGGGTGGAAACCAAAGGTGCTGTTATGAATTGCTAATTTCATTTTCTAATTGTTGGATTAACATTTCTCTATGCGATTCACACCTCAACATATTCAATAAAAACAATTTCTTTCTTTTACTCCAAAGGCTAGGAAAAAGGTTTCGATTCTGTAAAGCTTGGATTACTCTATTGGCATGAGGTTCAATATTGATACTGTAATATTTTTGGCTTTTTGAAGTCCAATATTGAAACTCGCTCTCTAATTCTTTATCATTTTGAATAATCATTGATAATTTATCCAATTGATCTAACTCTTTATTGGCATCCTCCCCTTCAAGCAGTTCAAAAGCATTATTATTTACACTTTGATAGAATATATGATGATTTGAAGTAATCCTATCCTCTGAAAAGTCTATTTGCACTGCCAAACCTTTGTTCCAATAGGTAAGTTCAGAACCCTTTTTATCAAACAAGAAGTTTCCAATTGAATAGTAAATGGGTTTTCCTTTGTACCTTTCAATTCCACTTATACAGTGTGGATGATGATTTAAAATTGCATCTGCGCCAGCATCTACATAAAACCTTAATAAATCTCTAAAGGATTTGCTTGGTAAATGATAATTCTCATGACCTCCATGTGTAATTAAGAGCACAAAATCTGCCTTCTTTTTAGCCTCCTGGATAGAATAAAAGTTAGAAACTGTATCAAATCCTGCCGCACCGGGATAATCACCTTTGGAGGTTGACCACTCATTTTCTGCAAAATTTAAAATAGCCAGTGTTTTCCCTTCATTAGATGTATGAATAAAGGGTTGTAATGCTTCCTTAATAGATTTTCCAGCACCAACAAAAGCTAATTCTGTTTCTTCTAAAGCTTGAATTGTATCCTTAAGCCCTTTCTCACCATAATCCATGATGTGATTATTTGCTAAGGTAGTGAGCCCAAATCCTGATTTTTTTAAGAATGCTCCAAATGCTTTATCAGCTTTCAATGCTGGCCCAGTTTTGCTTTTAGCCTTTTCATGTGAGGTTAATGGTGCCTCTAAATTAACAATTGCTAAATCTACATCCTGAATAATACTATAAAACTTACTAAATACCTCCTTTGGTTTTTGAGTCAGTAACTGATTCTTTAATTTTAGATTTGGATAAAAATCTCCAACCACAAGTACTTTCATATGAATAATTTAAGCTTCATATATTGTGTTTGCAAGTTTTTCTGAATGTAAAAATTTTACCTCTGGCCATTTTTTATTTATGGAGTAAATTAATTCATCTAAAAGATCTAAACTTCTTTCTCTATTATTAGGATTTAGAGTGCCAACATAATTCACTCTATGTGAATCAATAATTGCAGGTGTTTTGTTTTTAAAAGCGTTTTCAACTTGTTTTAAAGCTGAGGCTACCCAATCCTTATTTAAATCCGAAGATGGCTCAAACACGACATTTCGAATTAAATAACCAATCCCAGAATTTGAGGTTTTTCCTAAATAATTCTTTACAACTCCTCTATTTTTATTCATTCTAACTGGTAGAATTTGAGTAGAAGATCCTTGCATACAAATTATTCCATTTTTTCTTGCTGAATCTTCAACTAGAGCATTCCAAACATAATTGGGAGCAATAAACGTTTTTGGTGAAAAACCAAAAACTTTGCGAAAAATAGAAATTCCTTCGCTATTGTAGGCCTCAACTTCATCGTGATCATAAGCCTTTTCGTCAAAAACAGCTAAGTAAGATGGTCTTTTTTCTTTTACTATATGACCACTTATTCCAAACATTTTATGATTAAACGCGACTAATGTGTCTTCTCTTCCATTTTTTAGGTCATTCATCCACCTTTGAATATTTACGTGCTCCCTGCCATGAAACTGAGGATAGATCAAACCTTTTTTTATGCCATCTTCCCAACATGCCATAATGCGTTTTGAATCACCTGTTGCATATGAATCTAAAAATGATTTATAATAATATTTTTCATAGTTGGATTCTTCAATTTTCTTAAAATCTGGATTACCAACAATGGTGTTAAATGTAAAAACTGGATGATTTCCATCTCTATCTGTATACTTTTCTAAAATACCAAACAGACTGTTTAAGTCTTCTACGGATTCAAGACAATCGTTTAACATATAATGACATCTATCCACCTCAACCCCCACATTTCTTAAATCTTCTAATGCTTCATTCGATGATGTTCTAATAGCCCCCCAATCATCTGATTCAAAAACAACAATCTTCTGATCGGATCTCCAACCTCGATATTGATTTATATACTCAATGCCTTTGTTAATCAGTTTATTCACTCCAAACAACTCTTTTAATGTAACTTGTATAACTCAAAATAATTCTGACCATTTTCTCGCTTACGTTGGGCATAGAGTAGTCGGAGACGGGGCGGAAATTGGGGATTGGGGATTGGGGATTAGGAACTGATGACTGGTGACTAGTTACTAGGGATTGGGGATTGGGGACTAGGGTCTGTTCCCTATTCTCTAATCCCTGATCCCTAATCCCTGATCCCTGATCCCTGACCCCTAACTGTCTCAAGCCTACAACTTGACTTTCCAATTGTGCCAAGCCTTGTAAGATTCTTTCGGGATTCAAACCTACCATCATTACGGAGGTTTCTTCCATCGCTTCGGGGCGTTCGTGGGCATCGCGGATGTTTAAGGCTCTGAAGTTCATGATAGAGGATTCTTCAGAGATGGTGCCGCTATCGGATAACACAGCAAAAGCGTTTATTTGTAGAGCGTTGTAGTCGGAGAAACCGAGGGGTTTTTGCCATTGGATTAGTGGGTGGAGAGTGATTGGGGACTGGGGATTAGGGACTGGGGATCTAGAATTAGAATTAGAATTAGGAAATTGTTCAGATACTTGGCTCTTATAACTTTTTACTTGGCTCTTATCGTCATTGCCTAGGCTCTTTTCACTTTTGCCTTGGCTCTTAACTTCCTCCAATCTTTTACGCGTTCTCGGATGCGTGCTCACAATAATCGGATAACCATACTTCTCAGCTATTTGGTTAAGCGATTCAAGTAAACCAAAGAAATTCTTGTCATTGCTGATGTTTTCTTCTCGGTGGGCGGAGACTACAAAGTATTTACCTTTTTCTAATCCCATTCGATCTAACACATCACTGGCTTGTATTTTGGGCATGTAATGGTTGAGCACCTCAAACATGGGAGAACCTGTTTTGATGATTCTGTCTGCTGGTAAACCCTCTCTCAGCAAATACTCTCTTGCGATATCAGAATAGGTTAAGTTCACATCCGAGATGTGATCTACTATTTTCCTATTGGTTTCCTCGGGTACACGCTGGTCAAAACATCTGTTACCCGCTTCCATGTGGAAAATGGGGATGTGTCGTTTCTTAGCGGGTATCGCACACAAACAAGAGTTGGTATCTCCCAAAACCAAAAAAGCATCGGGCTTTACCTCTTCTAAAATAGGATCGATATTAATTAATATTTGCCCCACAGTAGCTGTAGCCGTTGCACCCGCAGCATTCAAAAAATAATCAGGCTTCCTAACCCCCATATCTTCATAGAATACCTCATTAAGTTCGTAGTCATAATTCTGACCCGTATGAACTGTTATATGCTCAATCGCTGGACTTGCGTCTAGGGCAGCCATTACTCGAGATAATCTTATTATTTCTGGACGAGTCCCTACGACCGTCATGACTTTTAACTTCTTCATAGTGTTTAAAAGAGCCAAGGCAAAAGTAAAAAGAGCCAAGTTAAACTTTTCTTATAACTGCTGACGCAGTTTTTAGTATTTGGCTACTTAATATTTTAGAAATGACTTATACTTTAATTTATTGATAATACTTGCTAATATATTTTTTATCACTACCAACCGACTAAACAAGAAAACAACAAATTTCACCCATTCAATTATTTGTTAAACAGAGATTTAAATCTTTTTATAGTGCATTTCTAAAAACCCACCTCCCCTAGAATTTTCAAAACAATGTTGTTTGTATGCATGGTGATTTGTTCCTTTTTTTCTGCTTTGCATACGTTCTGCGGCAGTTGGCTATCACCCAAAACATTTCTAGATTGCTGATTAAATGTATCCTGATGAGGGCAGCGATGGTCGAAAATGCCTTTTTGCTTTTTGATTTTAGTCCTAGGATCTGCAATAGCAACTGTGCTATCAAGGTGCACCAAATTTGTGTTTTGATGCCGTTTTCAGTTTCTGAATAAAAGTAGTGGAGTTGAAAGTTCTGCTTCAACTTTTTGAAGAGTAACTCGATGTTCCAGCGCAGTTTATACAACAGGGCGACCTCCTCATTGGTAATTTCAAAGTTGTTGGTAATGAACTGATAGACCCGGTTTTTCTCATCCTTATAGGTTACCTTTCTAAGGCAAAGTGTCTTTTTTTCTTTTTCCTCCTTGTACTCTAAATGGATGTGCTCCTCTTTCAAAACACCAGCTTTGTCGGTCTGTAGGTCTTGTTCGAAGCGTGTTTCTACCACTTGGTAAACGGCATTGGATTTTAAACGACACACGAAGTTGACACGCTGTTTGGTCCATTGTGCAAATTGTAAATAGTGATTGTAGGCTCTATCGAAAACAATCATGCTATGGGCTGCTGGGTTAAGGTATTTCAAAAAGTTTTTGTCGTGTTGTTTGGCCTCACTGATCTTGACAAAAGTTGGCGTGTCTGTATGCGCATCTATCATCATATGAACTTTTAAGCCACCTTTCTTTTTGCCCTCATGCTTTGGGTTGCGCCCAACTCCTTTCATCACTTCAGAAAACAGCCTAATTGTGCTTGAGTCAAAGATGAAAAGCCGTGAAAACGATATGTTATCAATCCGGCTGACCGACAAAGTTGGGTTGAAATGCTTCAGCAGCATAAAATAAACTTCTTTGAAGAACTCATTATCGCGTCCTCTGAGGCCATCACCAGCTGTGCTTTTAGCAGGTGCTGCTTGGAGGCCTAGGTGGTTGAGCTTACCCGCCAAAGCGCCCATCCCATCACAGACTTCACCCATCGAATCACAACGACTATAAATACCAAACAACAGGGTGATAAACTGTGTCCATGAATCAAAGGTCTTATAATATCTGTCCGCTTGATGTTTAGCTACGAGTTGGTCAAACTTACTGCATGGAATCAAATCCATGATTTGTTTGAAAACTGGCTGACCGACTAAATTCTTCTGACTATTTTTACTGCTCATATTTATAGTTGTCCAAAACCAAAATATGAAAAGACGGGGTTGCCGCAATGGCAGCCCCTGATTTTTTAACCCAAATTAGAGATTGCGGGATTTTTTAGTCGGTCAGTAGTGATTTTTTATCTCTTTGCTTTCAACAATGAGAGAATTTAATTCGTCATTATTGTTTTCATCGATTGCTTGCAGAACACGCAACCAATAATTTGATTCTCGAGCTTCTTTCAATGATATTCTTACTTTATTTTTAAAATCTGCTTTTGATGACCCAGCTTGAGCTTCCTCATAATTTGCACCAACAGAGGTCGATGATTTGCCCAGTTGATGTTTTATAATTTGATATTCGGAAGTGCTAGGTAATTTTCTCAAAAACTTCAAACACCTAACCCCAAAATCAAATGTCCTCCCCAACAAATTATTCTCCCTCATAACTATTTACCTCTTCTCACTTGACTCCTCTTACTTGGCATTTTAGCCTTTTGCCTTGGCTCTTCTCTCTTGGCTCTTTTATACAGTCTCAAACCACGTATCCGGATCACCCGCATCATACGCCTCATTAATCCAAAAAATAGTATAAAGCACATCCTCTCCCACGTTTTTGATATTATGCGTGTACCAGATAGGCATGTCCACATACGCAGGTTCCTCGCCATCTAGGTAGAAATCATGTACCTCATCGGTTCCAATTTTACGAAGCTGAATCAATGCCTTTCCCTTGATCACCGCAAAGCGTTCAATTTTACGGGTATGGAAGTGATTGCCTCGAGTAATTCCCGGAACGGTGGTTGAAAAAGACACTTGTCCTGGAATACCTATTCGAGCGATTTCTACGAATGCTCCGCGATTGTCGGTATGTTGCGTAAATTTCCTTGGGAGATAGTTGGCAATATCCATGTAACATCTGTAGGTATTGAACAATTTATGTTCAAAGGAGCTGTTGATAGCTGGAAATGCTCCCTTTTCCTGATAAACTTCCTTGTAATGCTGCAACAAAGCCAATATCTCCGAAACCTTAGCCTCAGCAGTATGGGGTATTTGAAGCTCATGGGTATTGTCTTCAGCGCGAATGGCCTTAAGGATTTCCTCCACCAACTCACCTACATAAATCAACTTCAATTGTCCATCTACTTCAATCTTAGGTGTTTCGTTATGAGAAACTTGATGACAGAAAGTAGCGACCACTGAATTGTAATACGGATGTCCAAAGGGTCCAAATACATTAGGTATCACCATTCCAGAAAACCTCCCTCCTGCTCTATGCGCCCAATTTGACAGCATCAAACGCCCTTCTTTCTTTGATTTACCATAGAGATTGTCTCGCTCTTCCTGCGTAGAAGATGAAATGATAACATGGGCTTGACTTTGGGTTCTTTTTAGAGAAGCAACCAATTTCTTAACCAAACCCGTATTCATTTCATAAATCACCTCCGGCTCATTATGTCTATTCAAAGCGGCTAAATGAACAATGACATCACAGTCATTTACAAAAGCATCCAACTTCTCTTCATCCTCAAAAAAAGAACGATCAAAACTGATAAGAGTAAACTCGTCTTTAAAAAGATGAATCGTTTGATATAAATGATACCCAACAAAGCCGTTTTGTCCTGTAATGCCTATTTTTTTCATTTTTTATGTGTGAGCTGTTACTAGTGAGCTGTGAACTGTGAGCTGTAACGAGTGAGCTGCAAGTTGTTATTACATGATTCTTATTACTGATTTCTAATTACCGATTACAGTTCACCGATTACTGATTACTGATCACCGGTTACTGATTACCGATTACCGATCACTGTTCACCGATCACTGATTACTGATTACTGATTACCAAATAACATTATCTAAACTCTCCCTAAAATCATCCTCTTTAGACTCCTCTAATCCAAAATCCGAAAAAACCATCAACACACTACCCTCTTCCAAAGCCTCAAATCCATTATAGTGACCTCCTTGTATTTCCAGAACCTTACTTTCAGTATCATTCAGATGATATTCCTTCTTTTCAAGGGTATCCATTTGTACGGTCTTCACCAAAAAACTCCCCTTCGCAGCATAAAACCATTTAGTCTCCTTCTTATGCCCCTGCCAAGCCCTAATAACCCCAAGCTTCGGCTCGATACAATACATCCTTACCACCTTGGTCATATCAAAGTCATTCACGAATCTGACAGTTCCTCTAGCATCTGAATGGGTGTTGCCGTTTATGATCATTGTGTCCGGGGACTGGTGATTAGGGACTGGGGATTGGGGACTAGTTACTGGTAATTGGTGATTAGGCACTGGGAAATGGGGATTGGGGATGGAATTTATCTAAACTTCCTAGTTCCTAATCCCTAGTTCCTAATCCTTTAATTTATTTTTTCTGTAAGTAATTAAACCATTCAGCATCTTTCCAATTTCCTGTATTTTAAATTGTAATTCATTTAATGCTTCCTCAGAGATAAACTCAATATTCTTTGAAATAATCAACTGAGTATCTAATTCCATCAAACTACCTAATGAAACATACAAAAATTGAATATATTCTTTATTTGATTGGCGAGAAGCTCCTTCTGCTATGTTGCTAGGAATAGAAACCGCACTACGTCTAAGTTGACTTACCAAACCATATTTCTCTTCAATAGGAAAATTGGCTGTAAGTTTATAAATATTAGTAACTAAGTCAATCGACTTTTGCCAAACCTCTAAATCTTTATGTGTTTTCATTACTAATTAGTTCACAATTCCTAATCCCTAATTCCTAATCCCTAATCCCTAATTCCTACTAAACCAAAAACTCCTCCACGCTTTCCCCAAATATCTCTCTCCTCACCAATCCCAATCCACTAATCAACTTCTTAACGCCTTCCACATCCAATCGCTCAGTATTATGTGAATGATAATCCTCAATCTTGGCTACATCCTGTTCGCCTTCCGAAAAATACATCGCATAATTCAAATCCCTATTATCTGCTGGAACGCGATAAAAATCACCCATGTCCTCTGCTTTAACCATTTCTTCGCGGGTACAAAGCGTTTCATAGAGCTTCTCTCCATGTCTCGTACCAATAATTTTTATCTCATTATCTGCTTTTGCCAATTCCTTAACGGCTTGTGCCAAATCACCAATCGTTGCAGCAGGAGCCTTGTTTACAAATAAATCTCCAGGATTGCCATGTTCAAAAGCAAATAATACCAAATCTACGGCATCATGCAAACTCATCAAGAAACGAGTCATGTTGGGATCAGTAATGGTTAGAGGCAAACCACTTTTGATTTGATTGATAAACAATGGAATCACCGATCCTCTTGAAGCCATCACATTGCCATAACGCGTCAAACATACCACGGTTTCCGTTAAATTTCGTGCTTCTGCAATCGCTACTTTCTCCATCATCGCTTTAGAAATACCCATAGCATTGATTGGATAAGCCGCTTTATCTGTACTTAAACAAATCACTTTTTTAACGCCATTAGAAGCAGCCGCACGAATCACATTCTGGGTACCCTCTACATTGGTCTTGACTGCCTGCATAGGAAAAAATTCACAAGAGGGCACTTGTTTCAAAGCCGCAGCATGAAAAATATAATCTACTCCTCTAGTTGCGGGTTCTACAGAGGTAAAATCCCTCACATCCCCAATATAAAATTTCAACTTGGGGCTCTTCAACTGATTGCGCATATCATCCTGCTTCTTCTCGTCT
>JAFMBQ010000112.1 GCA_017858365.1 Algoriphagus sp.
CCCCTTTCTATTAAGACAAAAAATGAAGTGAAAAAATAATTATAAACACATGAAACGACTCCAACTTAGCTTATTTTTTATTTTCCTATTATACTCCTGCTCCAAATCTGAGAAAAATACCGAGCAAGTGACGACTTCTTATTCACTAGAAATTCTTGATTCTCTTGATTTAGAGATTTTGGGTGACGCGCTAATTGCAGACGTAAATTCGGATGCCAGCAACTTTCTGTTTTACGATTTTGCCAGTAGCGATTTGATTACCACAGATCATAAAGGGATGATCCTATCCCGATTTTCAAAAAAGGAAGATACGCCGGATGCCTATGGATTTATGATGGAGGTCCCTGGGTTTTATAAGGCAGACCAAATCGTGGTGATGGGAATGAGAGGCCTTTTTTTATATGACTTTGAAGGGAATATGATCCAAAAGATCGATCATCCTGATTCCGTCGGTTCGGCAGGATTTATGACTACCTCAGGCAAAGCAACCGAATCCACCACATTGAATGGTAAAGAGTACATCCTTTCCAAATCAGTTAGATCCCGCGACTCCTTTCAGGGGGAAATGAAATTTTATACTTCTTTTAAGGCTCTGGAGTTAATCAATCCAGTGACAAATACTGCTAAAGAAATAGTCCCTTTTGAGGAAGGAAGTATGTTCTTAAATGGAACTGGCTACTTTGAAAGTGATTATTCCCCAGCCTTTGAGGCCAAAGACGGGAAGCTTTACATCTGTCTTGGAGCGGAGCAAAAGCTTTATGTGTATGACCTATCTCCAGAAGGAAGTGTGCTTGATACGATGGTGAGTTTTTCTATTCCCGGCTATGTGCCGCTTGTGCCAAAAGATTTTTCTGAGTTTTCCGAAGGATCAGTTACCCTCAATGGGAGCACGCCAGCGATCAGGAATATTCACTTGGTAGAGGGGAAAATCTTAGCGCATTATTATCCCGGCATGGATCCTGAAAAACTGAAGGAGGCGGGTGCGCTTTGGGAGCAAGGAAAAGCTGAAGAAGCGGGAGCACTATATGAAAAACTGGAAGCAGAATTAGATCAGGGGATTCTTGTTTTTGATCAAAAGACGCTGAAAATGGAGGCAGATATTCCATTTCCAAAAGGGGTAAACCGAGGAGGTTTTGCGTCGGGAGGTGGTTTTTTATGGATGGAAAAAATTCCAAATAAAGAAGAAGAGGAAGATTTTTTACGGATTTATAAAGTCAAACTGGTACAGAAATGAAAAACCAACTTTTAATTCCAGCGGCACTTGCATTGGCACTATTTTCCTGTGGAGAGACAGATAAAAGTGTTTTGAAAAATGAATTTTCAAATGAGTGGGAACTGGTGATTTTGGATTCGATACAGGTGGATTATATGGGTACAGTTGATGGAGGAGATTTCCACAATGGAACCGGAGTTATTTTCAATTTTAAAGAAAACAAGCTCATTAAGTTTAATGAAGATGGGAAAATCCTTCACGAACAATCCTATCCATTCGAAGGTCCAGGAAAAATTCATTATCCAACCCAAATCAAAATTCAAGACAATGGAAAGATTCTAGCCTCGAGCTTTATAGGTTGGCTATATGAAATGAATTCTGATCTTTCTTTTGAAAAAGAAATAAAATTAGAATTCCCCACGGAAGCGAAAGATGGAGGTGGGTTATTAAAGAACTTGGACTTTTGGAATAGTAAAATCATTACTTATTACCCAGGAAGAGACGGGGCTAATCCTTACGATCCGCACTTTATTAGAGATCATTTTTTACTAGAAAAAGTTGACCCAATAACAGAGACATCAGAGCCTATAATTAGAATCCCCAATACCTCAAGATATTCCACGGATAAGTATTTTGAACGGCCCTTTATCCACTTCGTGATTTTGCAAAATTACCTTTACCTAACTCTGGAAAATGAGCCTATGGTACATGTGTATGACCTTTCCGAAACCAATGAATACCTGCATACTTTTCACTTCGAACCAACAAAATTCATGGATAACGGGGAACACTCTAAACCCTACGAGTACATTTCCTTTAGAAAAATGAGAGATGGTAACATCCAGCAATTTTTCCCAACCAAGCAGGGTATTTTGATCCTTTATACAGAAGGAATTTCTGAAGATATCTATATCCAATACGATTTAAAAAAACCAGAAAACTTTCCGCAGCACAAAGACCATCAAAGACAAATTTTAAAAATAATAAACCAGGATTCCACACTATCCAATGAAATAGACGTCCCATATTCTATTGGCAGAATTCTTAACATCGAGTCACTCTCAGAGCCTTTCTTCGCACTCCGAAATGACGAATACCTTGGAGAAGAGCAAGACTATATCACTTTTTACAAGCTTCAATTGATTCAAAAATGAAAAACCAACTCTTAATTTTAGCTGCACTTGCATTGGCGCTATTTTCCTGCCAAAGCAAGGAGTCCGAAATCCTCACCACTCCTCTTTCCGAACAAAATCTGGAATTTGAAATCTATGATTCCTTGGTCGTTGATTATTTGGGAAACTTGGTGTTAATGGATATAAGCCCTAATCGAAACACCTTTCTGTTGATGGATCAAAACACGGATACCATCTTGGTAACAAACTCAAAAGGAAGGATTTTATTTAAGTACAAAAAGGAAGGTGAGGGTCCTGGTAATTATACCGGAAGCCGATGGGGAAATGCTAGGTTTTTGAACGAAAGTGACTATTTATTACCCACCTTTTCTGGCTTTTTCCATTTCGAACTAGACGGTACACTTCTAAAAAAGTACCAGCTTGATTTTACTCCTCATGCGGTATTGACTATTCCAAACAACGATAACTTTATACTAAAGGACCAGAAATTTTACACCAATCTTTCAGGCAGAGGAGTGGATGAATTTGGAACTAGTGGCCTTGAATATCAAAAAAAGTCCTTTCAGATGGAAATTTTAGATTTAGAAACTGGGAAATTTGCTTCAGCAATTAGGTTCCCAAAGTCATCAAAGTATAGCAGTACAGAAAAATCATATTCTGATCTGGAATTTTATCGAAATCTTACAAGTACGGAAGACAGCTTGTTTTTATCCTTTCGTAATGAACCGAAAATTTTTGGATATTCTTTTTCAAATTTAAATACCGAACCATCATCGAAACCCATTCCTTTTCCAAATTTTATCCAGAAAGAACCGACTGACAAAAATCCTAAAGAAGGTTTTTCGTTAAACGACCTTTTTCTTGGTACCATCAATGAAATGATTTCAATCAGTAATCAGCTTTTCCTAATTGACTATTTACAAGGACTCACAAAAGATGAATTTGACGATGTCCTTTCCCGTGCTGGGGGGGATACAAATAAAACTTTTGATTTGGCTGAAGGAATTAATAAGGGAGGATGGGTTCTTTTTGATGGTGAAAATATCAGTCTTCCAATCCTTAAACCTGAACCACTTGGGAGTTTCAACAAATTTATCTCAAAAGATGAAATCTGGTTTTCACTCAATTTTTCGAAAGAAGAAAACGACTACTCCGTCATCTACAAAACTCGATTGGTGCAGAAATAACCATTTATCTTAACCAATTTCCACTAACGGGCATTCTCCATCGAGTTTGCCCGCTATTGTTTATATTCGTTTTTATCAAAAGGCAACACATGAAAAAAATCACTACTCTTCAAATTCTGATCGCTTCAGGATTGCTGGCACTGACGACCGGGGCTAATCTACAAGCTCAGGACATCAAACCCACCACCGAAAAAGCACTTCTCGAATCCATGGAAAAGCATGCAAATCTGCTTTCCTCCACCCCCCTCAAAGACTTCAACGCTAGAAATGTTGGGCCAACCAACATGTCCGGACGAATCGTGGATATAGAAGTCGCTCAAAATCAAAACACGTTCTACGTGGCCGCAGCCTCTGGTGGAGTTTGGAAGACGGAAGATAATGGGCAATCCTTCACTCCTATCTTTGATCATCAAGGAGCATTGGGAATTGGCGATATGGCACTTTCTCCTTCCAATAATGACATTCTCTGGGTAGGTACCGGTGAGGATAATTCCAGTCGATCAACTTATGCTGGTTCAGGAATCTACAAATCCACTGACGCAGGTAAAACCTGGACGATGATGGGCTTAGCACATTCACAACACATCGGTTCGATTCAGATTCACCCAACTAATCCAGATATCGTATGGGTGGGCTCCATGGGTGGGCTTTATTCGAAAAACAAAGAGCGTGGACTCTACAAAACCACAGATGGAGGAAAGTCTTGGAAAAAAACTTTATACATAGATGACAACACGGGTATCATTGATATCAAAATCCACCCAACCAATCCAGATGTTCTTTTGGCCGCAAGCTGGGAGCGATTCCGTCAGGCCCATGATTTCATTGGAAATGGAAAAGGATCGTCTATCTGGAGATCAGAAGATGGTGGAAATACCTGGAAAAAGGCGGTAGAAGGATTTCCTCAGGATGAGTTCACCGGAAGAATCGGTTTTGACTTCAGTCGGAGTAATCCCCAAGTCGTCTATGCACTGCTAGACAATCAGGCCAAATCTGATAAAGAGCCAGAAACGCCAAGACAGCGCGGAGAAAAGCCAGCCGAAAACGCCTTGAAATTTGAAGATTTTAAAAATATGCCCACGGAAGAGGCATTGGGCTTAGAAGACAAAAGACTAGATGCCTTCCTTAGGTCAAACCGATTTGCAACGATCTATGATGCGAAAGAAGTAAAGCGATTGCTTGGAAACGGAAAAATAACCACCACCCAAATTGCAAATTATAATGGGGAGACAGTTGATGCCAATGCCTCACTATTTAATGCAACAGTAATCGGTGCTGAAATTTATCGATCTGAAAATGCAGGAAAATCCTGGAAGAAAGTTTCCGAGTCAGACATCAGCCGTCTTTATAATTCTTATGGCTACTACTTTGGAGAGATTCGGGTGAATAC
The DNA here is from genome assembly GCA_017858365.1 of Algoriphagus sp. GTDB lineage: Bacteria > Bacteroidota > Bacteroidia > Cytophagales > Cyclobacteriaceae > Algoriphagus. The sequence continues at coordinate 4,924 of JAFMBQ010000112.1, forward strand.
TGAAAATGAAGATGAGATTTTCGTTTTGGGAGTTCCTTTGTTGGTTTCCAGAGATGGAGGCAAAAACTTCACTCGAACAGACTCTGTGGGACGTCCTCACTCAGATCACCAATCCATGTGGATCAATCCGGCGGACAGCAAGCATATTTTGCTCGGAAATGATGGTGGACTTTATCGAAGTTATGGTGGTGGAGCGATTTGGGATCACTTGAATACTCAAATGCCAATCTCGCAGTTTTACTCTATCATGACAGACAATGCGAGTCCATATAATATTTATGGTGGCATGCAGGATAATGGAGTTTGGTTTGGCAATGTAAAAAATGATCCTTCCGACCCTTGGGAACCACTTATGGGAGGAGATGGAATGGTCGTCGCCGTCGACACACGTGACAACAACATCGTCTACACCGGATCTCAGTTTGGAATGTATTTCCGAATCGATAAGACAAGCGGACAGCGTAAGTTAATCACTCCGGGTCATGAGATAGGAACTGCTCCTAATCGATATAATTGGAGAACACCCGCAGAATTAAGTTACCATAATCAAGATATTGTTTACATGGGTTCGCAGTATGTCTATCAGAGTCTGGATCAAGGAAGTACTTGGAAGCGCATCTCGGATGATCTAACCAAAAACAAAAAAAGTGGAAATGTGCCTTACGCTACACTTTCTGTGGTGGAGGAATCGCCACTGGAGTTTGGTACAATCTACGCAGGATCTGACGACGGCAATGTCTGGGTCACTCGGAACAATGGTGGGAACTGGATCAGCCTAAACGCTGGACTTCCTCAAGACCGTTGGGTAAGTAGTATTGCTCCTTCCAGCCATCAAGAAGGAGTGGTATACGTGACATTGAATGGTTATCGGATGGACGAGTTCGCTACATTCGTCTATAAAAGCATGGATTATGGAAAAACCTGGATAGCGATCAAAGGAAATCTCCCTGATGAATCCACCAATATCATTACCGAGGATAAAGTCAATTCAGCCATTCTCTACCTAGGCACTGACCATGGACTCTATGTGACTATGGATGGAGGAAACAACTGGAATTTATTCCAAGGACAAATTCCAAATGTGGCCATCTATGATATGGTAATCCAGAGTCGGGAAAATGATCTGGTAATTGGAACCCATGGTAGAAGTGTATACGTGGTAGATTTGGATCCTATTCACGAACTGGCTAAGCCAACAAAGATGGTAATGGAAAAATAAACTGGATTTTATTAAATAAAATACCCGTTCAGAAAAAATCTGAACGGGTATTTTTTTGAGCTTAAGTTTGGCTAGAACAGCTTAAAACCTACAGAGAGAATAAATTGATTGATCCGTTGATCGGTTTGTAAACCAGCAATATTCTCAGTAACCGAGGAAAGTGAGCTTTCGTATTTAGCATCTAAAATAAAATTTCCAATATCCAATCCTAAACCAGCTTGATAGCCTAAGGTCGCATTGTTATAATTGACATTCTGAATCGTATTGGTAGCGTCATCTAAGCTAGAATCTATGTTAATGCTAGCAATTGGCCCTGCTTGAATTCTAAAGAAGTTAAACAACTTCAAACCCAACATAAGTGGAATGTCCAGTCGATTAAAATCTTCAGTAAAGGTATTAGCGCCTGTCCCCCCACCAGGTTGGGGACCATTGATTTGAAAAGTACCGTTCGTTTTAGTGTAAAGCACTTCAGGTTGTAAATAAAACCCCCCGAACTCTAATCTTCCAAATAGTCCCACATGATACCCAGTTTGAGCATCTCCGGGCACAAAATTCTTTGATTTAAAATCGACCTTGGTAGATGAAAGTCCAAATTTAGGTCCTAAAGAGAACTCCTGCGCAGAAAGGCCAGAAAACAGCCCCACAAAAATGATAGAAAGAAGTAGTTTTTTCATAGAAGTAAATTGTTGGTTAGAATTTCTAAACGAAGAATATTCCAAGAAATTTAACAATTCACCTGCCAAAAAAGGGTCAGTTCAAATCTTTGATGGCTTTCGATTTAACTAGATCATACAGATTCAATAAATCCATCGGCTTTGGGACCAGTACATCAAACTTATTTTGGCTACTATTCCTGAAGTGTTCAAGATCGCCAGCAGTAAATCCAATTACAGGAATCGAACTACATTTTTTACTTTTCTTAATTTCTGAAAGTAACTCCATGCCGTCCATTTGTGGCATCATGATATCAGTAAGAATCACATTGAAACCTGAATCCTGCTCTAATACTTTGAGTGCCTCTAAACCATTCCTCGCAAGTACAACAACAGCTGATGCTTTTTCGAAAATCTTCTTTAGGATTAACAGGTGAATCGAATCGTCGTCTACAACAAGTACGCGCATTGAAATTTTCGAGTATCAAATAAATGTAGTTCAATGTCATAAAAAAGTAGTGAACCACAAAAATTATCAAGATATATTCATAAAAAAAGGGGCAAATGCCCCTTTTTTTATGAATATATTAAGATTAAGCAGCTTGAGGGTCTCCAAAAATGCCAACCATATTTAAAATCAAAAGGATAATCACAATCGGACAAACGTATTTGATAAAGAAAATCCAAGCTGCTCTAAAAGGTCCTTTGAAAGATGGTGCCCCTAAAGCCAACTCATCTGCATAATCAGAAATCTTCTGAGCCCAACCCGTATACAAGGCAAGCATCAAACAAATCACAATCACAGCAAAAGTCCCGAAGATAAAATCCATTATCCCAAAGAAACCTACCAAAGGATTACTTAAGAAGGTAAAGCTGATCTCGGCAAAGAAATTTCCTTCTATCGCAGAAAGTGCGGAAGGCACAGAAAGTACCATTGCAGAAATACCTACTATCCAAGTAGCTTTCTTTCGACTCCACTTTCGATCATCGATCAAATAAGCAACTGGAACCTCGAGCATAGAGATTGTAGAAGTCAGAGCTGCCACCATCAAAAGGATGAAAAATAGACCTCCAATAATATTGCCTCCTGGCATTGCATCAAACACTTTTGGAAGCACATCGAATACTAACGCTGGGCCTGCAGCAGGATCCTTGCCCGGCAATAATGCAAATAGTGCTGGGAACACCATCAATCCGCCCATCAGGGCTACGGCTGTATCCATACCAGCAATCCAAGCTCCGGATTGTACAATGTTAGATTTTTTATCCAAATACGAACCAAAGGTGATCATCAATCCCCAGCCCACAGACATGGAGAAAAAGGCCTGACCCATGGCCTGAAGAATTACTGACCCGTTGATTTTAGAAAAATCTGGTTTCAAGTAATAATCTATACCAGCCTGAGCTCCTTCAAGTGTAACTGAACGGCCAGCAATGAAAATTATAATGATGAATAGTACCGGCATCAGGAATTTAGAAGCCTTTTCAATACCACCTGAAACCCCTCCCAAAACAATTAAAATTGTCATCAGGATAAAGAACCATGTCAATGGAATGACATACATTGGGGTCTGCTGAAACACCTCAAAATCCACGGGAATATTTACGATTTCCGTGAAAATATAACCAACAGTCCATCCTGCGATTACAGAATAATAACTGAAAACAAAAAAGCAGACCATCACACAGAGTACGCCGGCCAATTGCCAAAATTTATTTCCTCCAGTGTCTCTAATCGCACCGATTGGGTTTTTACCAGATCTCCTTCCGAGCGCAATCTCATTGAAAAGCAAAGGCAGACCAATTAAAAGGACGCAGATGACATAAACAAAAACGAAGGCTCCTCCCCCATTTTGACCAACTAGGTAAGGAAATCTCCAAATATTTCCAAGACCAACAGCGGAACCAGCCGCAGCCATGATAAAACCGAGACTGGAGCCAAATTGACCTCTTTCTTCGGGGTTTGCACTTATTGCCATAGATTATAATTAAGTTAGGTTGGGGTTACAAACTGCTTTTTAAGAGCGGGCTAAGATAATTTGTTTTGCCAAAATACCAATTGCCGTTTGGAAAGTTTTGGGCTCGAATCCAAGCTGATTTCGAGCTTTCTCTATATTAAAGCCAGTTCGAAGGGGTCGCTTGGCAGGCTGGGAAAATGTGCTTGAATCGGCACGCTTGATTAAGTCCTTGTTCAGCTGGAAATAATCAGCTGTCATATGTGCCATTTCAAAAGGAGTCAAAAAATCCGATCCTGAAATATTAAATATTCCTGTTGCGCCTTGATTTGCAATTAAAATACAGCCTGCGGCCAAGTCTTCAGCAAGAGTAGGCGTTCTAAATTGATCATCGACTACCTGGATTTGTTTTCCTGCTTCCAAAGAGGACTTCACCCAAAGGATGATATTTGTACGACTCATGTCATGTGCGATTCCAAACACTAAGACGGTTCGCGCGATTGTCCATTTAGTTTTGGACTTCATCACTATTTTCTCCCCAAGTAATTTGGTCTCTCCATAATAATTTACGGGAGCTGCTTCTTCCTCTTCATCCAAAGGCCCTTTTTCACCTGAGAAAATAAAGTCAGTAGACACAAAAATGAAATGAGCTTGAACTGCTTCTGCAGCCTCTACCAAATAGCGAGTTGCATTGACATTGACATCGAAGCATGCTTCTTGGTTTTGCTCACATTGATCCACATTGGTCATTGCAGCACCGTGTATGATGATATCAGGCTTGATCTCCCGAATGATGATCGCCACTTGCTTGGGGTCTGTGATTTCCAATGAAACATAATTAAAATCTGTTCCAGGCAATCGTGATTCACCTTTGCTGCTGGCATAGACGATATACTGATTCCCCTCCACTAACTGCTGCACCAACTTCTGGCCCAAAAGGCCATTAGCTCCGGTAATGAATATTTTCTTTTTAGTTGGATTTTGGGTAGGCGTAGCCATAGTCTTTTTCAATTTTTTTTCGAGACATTTTTTCCACTTTCACTTTCATGTAGATCGGAACTAGAGGTTTATCCCGGGAGCCAGTAGCCACTTTCGAAATTTCTTCTGCAATTTCTAACCCGGAAATCACTTCTCCGAATACTGAATATTCCTTATCCAAATGCGGAGTTCCGCCAATGGTCGTATATGCAGTAATCTGCTCAGGAGTAAATTCTTTACTAAGATTTAGATTTAGCGAATGCTCAATTTCTTCTCGCTTGGAGATCACTAGCATCGTAAGACTATCAAATTGGCCTGCTTTATACAGACGGGTATATTCATTTCTCAGTGCTTCTTGGCTTCCAAGCTGGACATATTGCATAAAGGCAGGTTGGAGTTTTTCCAAATCTGCCTTTAATTCCTCCTCCATATAGACTTTTCCGATTGCAATATAAAATTGCGACCCGTTGGATCGCTTCATCGGGTTGACTCCAGCGCCTTGTCGAGCGGCAGCGATCATGCCTTTTCTATGGTAATGATTAGGCTTGATCTCCGCTTCAATAGTTGGCCATTCTGCAGGTGGCAGTCCTTCTTTGCTGAAGACGTCTCCGCCTTGGACCATAAAATTTTTCATCACCCGATGAAATTCTGTAGAATCAAATCTCCCATCTTCCGCCAATTTGATAAAATTCGACTTGTGCTCAGGGGTATCATCGAATAGTATTGCTTTAATCTCCCCCTTTTCAGTAGTGATGGTGACGAGGTAATCTTTCTGACCAGAACAGGCAAACGAAGTGAAAAAAAATGTGCTTATCAGAAGGTTCTTCAATGTGCTCATGAGTTCATTTGATTTTTAATAGCTGCTAAAATCTTCTTTCCACCTGCCGCTAAAACCTTTGCGGCCAATTCCTCCCCGATCAATTCAGGCTTTGAAATGACTCCGCTGACCTGAAGTGAGATTCGAT
>JAFMBQ010000113.1 GCA_017858365.1 Algoriphagus sp.
GTTAAAGTTTTTGGCCTCAAAATTAAAAACCATGAGTTCCTAAATAGCCAAGGTAGAACCAAGTCATTTCAGCTAATGGTCACATTCAATGTTCAGGTCTAATATTATTTTCTAATATCAAAATTATAGCTGCTATGCTTCCATTAGATTTAACATTCCGACTGCATAGGCTAGCAAAATACTTACAATCAATCCTATATTGACTTTATAAAGATCCCTAAAAATTTGCTTTCTGGAATTTCCGATTTCATGTTTGTTGAGACGGTAACTGATCGCAATTTCACGTCCGGCCAAAATCCCGATAAATACCCAAGTGGTGCTCATGGGTACGTTGCTCAACTCTGTAAATAGAAACAAAACGATCGCATACGTAAGGTCTATAAAGGTGGCCGACCGAATATGCTGGGTGTTGGCTTTGGAGTGAACAATTTCCTGGATTTTCCCACCTCGGGATTTAAAAAGGTGAGCCATTAAGACCAAGATGATGATTAAAGAAGTGATCAGTTCTGTCAATGTCAACTGCCTCGGCAAATACACATAGAGATTAGCAAAATCCTGAATTAGCCATTGGGACCATAAAAGACCAGTAGACAGCCATTGTGCGACTAGCCAGCCCTTTTTAGCTTTTTCATTTTCTGATCTGGAAATACTTTCTTTTGATTCGAACCTTTTTGCTATCAAAATGTAAATCCCAAATGCAAAAACAAAAGCTACTGCGTATCCCAAAACCGACTTAAGGATCATTTTTTCAATGACTGTCTGGGATGAAAAAACACTTAAAATCATGAATGTGGTACTTACAGGAAGTCCAAACCTGGTTAGAATAATCAGAACCAAAGGAGGAATTATATACCAAAAGGGCATATTTTCTGGCAATGGGATCATATCCAATCTCCCATAGGAAACATCGCCCTGATGGATAACCCAACCATATACAATCACAATGATCAATATGGATGCAGCATAAAGCCACAGTATCCACCACTTCTTTTTATGATTGGAGGTGAGAAATGTCCCTAAAGTCTGAATGACATCATTTCCGATAACAGAATAGGTTGCCAAAATAAAGGCAATTAAAGGTATTATTTGTTGCAATTCCATTGCTTCTCCTATAAGTGAAATGGAGTTTTTCCCCCTTATTTACCGCAAGATTAGGTATAATTTTGAGAAGAAAATAGAATTTCACCAAAAGGGGTCGATAGACTCAAAAAGCTAGAATTATCACCTTCAACGAATTTTATTTTAATGTCCTTTAAACTCAACAAGCAATACGTTTCATATCCTGGTTTCCTTTTGAAATGATAATGCTAAAGACGCCTGTAGCTATACCTGTCCCAACTGTAAATCAGATTTCAATGCGGGTTGTAGCTAGCATTATCACTAATATCTTAAAATTGATGCTCTAAAGAAATCTGATTTATAGTCATTTAGCTAAATGCGATTTTAATTATTTGAACCTAGTACCATTTATTTCGTAAGTTTGTACTGTTGAAAAAGATACTTTCCATAGCATTTTCTTTGATGATCCTCCTGAGCAGTGTAGGGTTGGCTAAAACTATCCACCTCTGCATGGGTACAGAGATGGAGAGTGCAATTGGTTTTTCGACTTCCCATATCGAATGTGAGATGGCTAAAAAGAAGCCCAATTGTCATTCTGAAAAAAACGCAAACGAACACAAAGAAAAAGATTGTTGCGATGAGGAGTTTGAATTACTCATTTTAGACCAAGATCTTCAGAAGTCAACGCTCAACCTTGATTACTCCCCAGAATTCGTCGTTTCCTTAGTTTATACCTTTTTGGGCATAGCTATTTTTACAGTTGAAACCAACGAAAACTACACCGATTACCCTCCTCCCCACCTGTGGCAAGACCTTCAGGTGCTTCATCAATCCTTCTTAATTTAATCTTTCCGGTAGCCCAATTCACCTGAATTGGGAGAATAAGCGGTTGCCTGTTTGGGCAATTGATTCTTTCTATTTCGCTTACCGGATCTGATCATGCTAAATAAAATCATCAAGTTTTTTCTTGAAAATAAACTAGTCACCGTCCTCCTCCTCCTGCTTATTATAGGCATGGGAATAGTGACTGCTCCTTTTAATTGGGATACCGGATTTCTCCCAAGAGATCCAGTACCTGTGGATGCCATTCCTGATATCGGAGAAAATCAACAAATCGTCTTTACGGAATGGATGGGGCGCTCTCCACAGGACGTAGAGGATCAAATCACCTATCCACTCACGACTTCATTACTTGGACTACCCGGTGTGAAAAGTGTCCGAAGTAGCTCTGCATTCGGTTTTTCAAGTATTTACATCATTTTCGATGAGGATACTGAATTCTATTGGAGCCGATCAAGGGTGCTAGAAAAGCTCAATTCCTTGCCTTCTGGACTTCTTCCTGAAGATGTTCAACCGAAGCTAGGACCAGATGCAACTGCTTTGGGCCAAGTATATTGGTACACACTCGAAGGTCGGGATGCGGATGGAAATCCTACTGGAGGCTGGGATTTGCATGAATTGCGAACGATTCAGGATTATTATGTCCGCTATGCTTTGACTGCTGTTGAAGGTGTTTCCGAAGTCGCCTCTGTCGGAGGCTATGTCAAAGAATACCAGGTAGATGTAGATCCAGCTGCTTTGAAAGCATACGGGGTGACCCTGATGGATGTGATGCAGGCTGTCCGAAAAAGTAACCTAGACGTGAGTGCCAATACCATCGAGGTCAATAAAGTGGATTATTTTGTTCGAGGGCTAGGCTATGTAGAAGAGCTATCTGATCTAGACATGGCGGTGGTCAAAGTCACCGATAATGTACCAATCCGAATCAAGGATGTCGCCAAAGTAAACATCGGGCCGCAGGTTCGAAATATGGGTGGAATCTTGGATAAATCAGGAGCTGAAGCAGTAGGCGGAGTTGTCATTGCCAGATATGGAGACAATCCACTTGCCGTAATCCAAGGTGTAAAAGCTGAAATCGAAAAACTTTCCGAGGGTTTACCTTCCAAAACATTGGCTGATGGTAGAGTTTCAAAAGTGACTCTTGTTCCTTTCTATGATCGATCAGGTTTGATTTTCGAAACTTTGGGTACCCTCTATGAAGCGATATCACTTCAGATTTTGATTACCATAATCGTGATCGTAGTGATGGTTTCAAATCTTCGAGCCTCGTTCTTGATTTCTGCCTTATTGCCTTTGGCGGTACTGATGTGCTTCATTTTTATGAAATACTTCGGGGTAGACGCTAATATTGTCGCGCTTTCAGGAATTGCCATAGCGATTGGTACGATGGTAGATTTGGGAATTATCCTCAACGAGAATGTCCTCCGACATCTTGAAGATGCTCCGGATGGTCAGTCTAAAATGAAGACCGTCTATCTCGCAACTGCTGAAGTTTCTTCTGCGATTCTTACTGCTGTAAGCACGACTATTGTGAGTTTCCTTCCGGTCTTCACACTTCAAGCGGCAGAAGGAAAGCTCTTTGGGCCTTTGGCTTACACCAAATCATTTGCGCTGATTTCAGCCTTGATCTTTACATTATTGATCATGCCGGCCTTTTCACATTGGATTTTTTCCTTGAAAAGCGCGAGCAAGAAAAGAAGCGCTTACTTGAATATAGCCCTGGTGATTTTAGGCCCAATCATCGCTTTTACAGTTTGGGCTTGGGCTGGCTGGGTATTGTTCGCGTTTGGTGTAGCCAATTTGCTCATCCAATATTATCCGGAGCGAGTTGGAGTATATCAGGATTATATCCGTGTAGGAATCACAGTGATTGCAATTTCTTGGTTGCTAACCGTCAAATGGCTTCCACTGGGGGTTTCCAATAGTCTGCTAATCAATTTCATATTTATTGCATTGATAATCGGCCTAGTATTGGGTTTCTTCTCAATTTTCCTCCGGTATTATTCCCGAATTCTTCTTTGGTGCTTGAATAACAAAGGGAAATTCCTGATTCTTCCAATTATAATTGTTCTACTCGGAGTTAATATTTGGCTGGGATTTGATCGGGTTTTCGGAGTGATTTCGAATTCTGCCGATAAAATTGGCTGGAACCTCCGAGCCACCAGCTTTTGGTCTGGCATGACACACAGCTTCCCTGGCCTAGGGAAAGAATTTATGCCTTCGCTCAATGAGGGCTCTTTTCTCTTGATGCCTACGACTATGCCACATTCTGGGATGGCCGAAAACAAAGATGTCCTTCAGAAATTGGATATGCTGGTGACGGCGATTCCGGAAGTAGAATTGGTAGTAGGAAAAGCTGGTCGGGCAGAAACGGCGATTGATCCTGCGCCTATTTCCATGTTTGAGAATACGATCAACTACAAAACAGAATATGCTACAGATGTGGATGGGAATCGTCTTCGCTACAAAGTCAATTCAGATGGATTTTATGAATTGAATTCCGGAGAATTCTATGATCCAAGCTTAAACACCCCACATAAAATCAAGTCCTCAAATCTGATTCCCGATGAAAATGGGGAATATTTCCGCCAGTGGAGATCTCAAATCAACTCTCCGGATGATATCTGGGAGGAAATCATCGGTGTCATTAACATTCCTGGAGTAACTTCTTCTCCTAAGCTTCAACCGATAGAAACACGATTGGTAATGCTTCAAACCGGAATGCGGGCACCGATGGGAATAAAAGTATATGGTCCTGATCTTCAGACGATCGAGGCCTTTGGAATGAAGCTGGAAGGATACCTCAAAGAAGTCCCTTCAGTTAAGAAAGAAGCCGTATTTGCAGATCGAATCGTAGGCAAGCCTTACCTAGAACTGGACATCGACCGTGAACAAATCTCCCGTTACGGAATGAATGTGATGGATGTGCAGGACTTTATCGAAACAGCAATCGGAGGCATGAAGCTCAGTACGACTGTAGAAGGCCGTGAGCGATTCCCGATTCGGGTGCGCTATGCTCGGGAATTCCGTGACGATCCTGCAGCAATCGCAAGCATCCAAGTTCCGACACCACTTGGAAACTACATTCCATTGGGACAATTGGCGAATATCACTTACCGTGCTGGACCGGATATGATTCGAGCAGAAAATAGTTTTCTCGTGGGCTATGTCCTATTCGATAAAATGTCTGGATTTGCAGAAGTGACCGTAGTCGAAGATGCCCAACGCTACCTGAAAAGTAAAATCGCCTCTGGGGAATTAGTGGTACCAGCTGGTGTACGCTATATATTCTCTGGTTCTTATGAGAATCAACTCAGAGCTGAGCAGCGTTTGGCGATTGTAGTTCCACTCTGTTTGATTGCAATTTTCTTGATTCTCTATTTTCAGTTCAAGTCTATTTCAACCACTCTATTTGTCTTTTCAGGCATTGCAATGGCCTTTTCCGGCGGATTCATGATGCTCTGGTTTTATGGTCAAGATTGGTTCCTGAATTTTGCCTTCTTCGGTACTGAGATGCGTGATCTCTTTCAGATGAAAACATACAATCTCAGCGTGGCAGTGTGGGTAGGATTTATTGCTTTGTTCGGAATTGCAACGGATGATGGTGTAGTAGTCGCTTCGTATTTAAAGCAAAGTTTTGAATCCAATAGCCCTGAGACAGTTAAGGAAATTCGAGCCGCTGTTTTAGAAGCGGGTAGTAGACGTGTGCTTCCATGTTTGATGACCACGGCCACTACCCTTCTTGCCTTGATTCCAGTCCTTTCCTCTTCTGGAAGAGGCTCCGATATTATGATTCCTATGGCGATTCCTTCTTTTGGAGGAATGACGATTCAGTTGATAACCTTATTCCTCGTCCCGGTTCTTTATAGCTGGTGGGCTGAGCGGAAATTAAATAATAAGAAAAATGACTAAGCTACTCTTAACATTAGTGCTACTGGCTGGATTTGGGTCAGTTTCGCTTGCGCAAAGTTTGGATGATTACCTCATCAAAACCGCAGAAAATAACCCTGAATTGAAGGCTGCTTACAATGACTACCTAGCGGCTTCAGAGCGGGGAAATCAAGTCAGTCTGCCTGATCCGGAGCTTCAGGTTGGATTCTTCTTTAGACCAATGGAGCGATTTATGGGAAATCAGCAGGCAGATATTCGCTTGATGCAGATGTTTCCTTGGTTTGGGATGCTCAAAGCCCAAGAGTCTGAGGCTGATCAAATGGCTTTAGCTCAATATCAGCTTTTCCTGGATGCTAAAAACAACTTGTTCTATCAATTCAAAACTACCTGGTATGCTTTAGCAGAATTGCAGCAGGAAATTAGAATCACTGAAGAAAACCTGGAAATCCTTCAGCAATATCAGCGGATGGCTTTGATACGCTTTGAAAGCGCTTCTACTTCTGCTGCCGGTCCGAATGCGACTCCAATGGCATCTTCCTCAAACTCCAGCGTTTCAGCCGGTGCAGGAGGAATGAATACGATGGGTAATCAATCGAAAGGCATGTCCAATCAAGCTAAAAGCGCTGGAATGTCAAGCCTGGCAGCAATGAGTACTTCCGGTTCGGGCATGACCGATGTGCTTCGAATCCGACTTCAAATCAATACACTTGAAAATGACCTCCAATTGCTTGAAGCAAACAAAATCCCTTTGCAAGTGCAGCTGAATAAACTAATGAATCAAGATCGAGAGGCAGACATTACCAATCCCGAACCCTTATCAGCTTTTGAGTTGAGTCTGGAAAAAGAAATCATCCTCGATAGCATCAGCGCAAACAATCCAATGCTTGCCATGTACGATGCGGAGCTAATGGCTCTGGAATCTCAAAAGCAAATGGCTAAACTTGACGGCAGACCAATGCTCGGAGCAGGAGTAAATTACATGCCCTTCAAACCTCGAATCGAAGATGGGATGTCCATGGGTGGGAATAATATGATCATGCCAATGGTGACTATGACCCTACCGATCTATCGAAAGAAAACCAATGCCCGAATCAAAGAAGCTGAACTCCTTCAGGAATCAGTTCGGTTCAATAAACAAAACACACTCAATCAATTGGAGATCGGTTGGTCAAAAGCAATTCGAGATTTGGAAGATGCCAACCGGAAAGTCTCCCTCTATGACGCACAATTGGAGTTGGCAAAGCAAAACTTAAGCTTACTACTTACCGCTTACGCCACCAATGGCCAAGATTTCGAAGAAGTGCTTCGTGCCCAGCAATTAGTACTGGACTATGAGTTTTCGAAAATCTCAGCCATTACCAAACAACATAATACGATAGCCCTGCTGGATTTGCTTTCAGCTGCTTCGCTTAACTCTTATTCTAATTAATCACATGGAAAATCAAACTAGAAAGTTATACCTATTTGGCGGATTGATCCTGTTAATCGGGATCAGCATCGGCTGGCTGATCAGTCCATCCGAACCAAAAGTTGCGGAGGATGGACATGATCATGGAGTAGAAGCTTTAGCTAATCAACTCTGGACTTGCTCGATGCATCCTCAGATTAAATTGGGTGAGCCCGGTGATTGCCCTATTTGTGGGATGGATCTGATACCCGTAGCTTCTGGAAATAAATCAGGATCAATCAACCCTATGGTTCATGAAATGACTGCGGAGGCCATTGCCATGTCGAATATCCAAACCACCATCGTGGGTGGAATGACCAGTTCTGGAGAATTGCTTCTAACTGGAAAAATCGAAGCGGATGAGCGTCAAAATGCCTCTGTCACGGCAAAATTTCCCGGAAGAATCGAAAAGCTATTTGTCAGCTTTACCGGTGAACAGGTCAAAGCGGGGCAACGCCTAGCCACCGTCTATTCTCCAGAATTGGTGACAGCACAGAAAGAACTACTCGAAGCAGCAAAGACGAGGAATGTTTTCCCCGAATTATACCAAGCAGCACACGAAAAGTTGCGGCTTTGGAAACTTTCAGATACCCAAATTCAAAGCATTGAAAATTCAGGAGCATCAATTACTGCATTTGATATTCTAGCCAGTCACAGCGGAATAGTTACCCAGCGAAATATTTCAGTTGGTGATTATGTTTCTACAGGTACTGCCTTATTTAATATCGTAGACTTGGACAAAATCTGGGTGATGCTCGATGCCTATGAATCTGATTTGCCCTTGGTCGCCGTGGGCAATCTGATTTCATTTACTGCAGCGGGAATTCCCGGACAAACCTTTCAGGCAAAAGTAACCTACATCGATCCTATTCTGAATCCGGCTACCCGAGCGGCTTCGCTTCGTGCCGAAGTCTCGAATCGAAACGGAATGCTCAAACCAGAGATGTTTGTTTCTGCCAAAGTGAAGACTAATTCGAAAGCCCAAAACGCTTCAATAGCCATTCCACGAACTGCCTTGCTTTGGTCTGGCAAGCGCTCTATTGTCTATGTGAAAGTTCAAAATGCTGAATTCCCTTCTTTTGAGATGCGGGAAATTACTATTGGCTCCAAAATCGGAGAAATGTACAGTGTAGAAGCTGGTTTAGAGGCTGGTGAAGAGATTGTCACGAACGGTGTATTTTCCATTGATGCTGCTTCCCAATTAGCCGGAGGCTATAGCATGATGAATCGCCCGGATAAAAAAACAGTAGAAGTTTCTACTGTTTTCCAGTCACAACTTACCCAGTTGACCGAGGAATATTTCAAAGTGAAAAATAGCTTAGTCAGTGACGATGCCACAGCCACACAAAAGGCAGCTGCTGGAGTACAAAGCGGCCTTTCTAAAGTGGATATGAATTTGGTCAAAGGAGCAGCACATGATCAATGGATGATGATTCGAAGCGAAATTCAAAAAGCTACTGCGCTCATCGTTAAGGAGTCTGAAATCGCAAATCAACGCCGGCATTTCGCACCACTTTCCCAAGCATTTTTGGAGTTAACCGAGACGTTTGGGCTGACGAAAGATAAGGTTTACAAGGAATATTGCCCGATGGCATTTGATAGCAAAGGGGCCTATTGGCTTAGTGAATCTGAAGAAATTCGTAATCCTTACTTCGGGAAATCCATGCTAACCTGCGGGGAGGTTACCACTACTTATCTGAAAGGTCAGCCGGTGATGGATTTTTCCGGCAAACCAGCAGCTAATTCCGGAGCACATCAGCATTAAGCGGAAGTAGGTCCTGAGCTATCGGGATCGATTGTCTCTTAGATGTTAGTTTTCTATCGTCCGCGGTCAGTGGACTGTCTAATAGGGTTATCAATCACCGGATAGTGGACCGTTCCGTTTTAATGAATAAATCTAAATAATTGAATCATGGATCATTCCTCATCTCATCCACACCATTCAGTAGATCAAAAAGTGGATCATCTGTCAATGAAAGGGAAAAAGGATCATCAGGATCATTCGATGCATCATCAGCATATGATTGCCGATTTTAAAAAACGATTTTGGGTTTCACTGGTAATCACCCTGCCGATTATTGTATTAGCTCCGATGATTCAGGAACTGCTGGGCTATGAATTCACTTTTACAGGCGATCGTTACATCCAATTTGCACTTGCTACCCTGGTTTTCTTTTATGGAGGTTGGCCTTTTCTAACAGGTCTTGCGGATGAAATCAAGAATAAGGCACCGGGAATGATGACCTTAATCGCTTTAGCTATTTCGGTTGCTTATTTCTATAGCTCGGCAGTGATATTTGGGTTAGGGGGAAAGATCTTCTTCTGGGAACTTGTCAGTCTGATCGATATCATGCTGCTAGGTCATTGGATTGAAATGAAGTCAGTTATGGGTGCATCCAATGCCCTTCAAGAACTGGCTAAAATGATGCCCTCAGAAGCCAGAGTAATCGATGAAGACGGAAATGGTACCGAAATTCCTGTTGAAGAATTAAAAGGAGGAGATATCATCCTAGTCAAACCGGGTGAGAAAATACCTGCGGACGGAAAAATCATTGAAGGGGAAAGTCATGTCAATGAATCCATGCTAACAGGCGAATCTAAACCTGTGTCCAAATCCAAAGGTCAGGAAGTAATTGGTGGGTCTGTCAATGATAGTGGCGCACTTAAGATCGAAGTGAAGCATATCGGGGAGGAAAATTATCTCTCCAAAGTAATCGGAATGGTCAAAGGCGCACAGGACAGCAAATCCAAAACTCAGGATCTAGCGAATAAGGCTGCGGGCTGGCTTTTCTATGTTGCGCTGGGCTCAGGAATCATTACGCTTATAGTCTGGCTTTCGCTTGGCAAAGACTTCGAGTATGCATTGGAGCGGATGGTAACAGTAATGATTATTTCCTGCCCACATGCATTAGGATTAGCAGTTCCTTTAGTAGTCGCTATTTCTACCTCGGAAAGCGCAAAACGAGGTTTGCTGATCCGCAACCGAACTGCTTTTGAAAATTCCAGAAAGATTACCACCATTTTATTCGATAAGACTGGTACGCTCACCAAAGGAGATTTTGGCGTAACCCGCTACGAAAGTTTGGATGAAAGTTTATCCAAGGATGAGCTACTACAAGTTGCCGCATCCTTGGAGCGGAATTCTGAACACCCCATTGCGGCGGGCATCCTTCGCAAATCCGAAGAATTGGAGCTAAAACTTGATGAACCTACAGATTTTCAAAATATCACCGGGAAAGGAATAAAAGCAACTTTGAATGGGAAGGAAATTTCCATTGTAAGTCCGGGATTGCTGAAGGAAAAAGATCTTGAGCAACCGGAAGCTGCG
>JAFMBQ010000114.1 GCA_017858365.1 Algoriphagus sp.
GTTCATCATGTCGATTGTCGCTTGTCTGACTTGATCTGGATTGCCATATAAGGCAGCAGGATCTAGGTTGCCTTGGAGCGTTTTAGTAGTTCCAATTAATCTTCTTGATTCGCCGATTCCCATATTCCAATCTAGTCCTATGGTCTCACAGTTCAATTGACCCATTTCTTCTCGAGCAAAGAATGCTCCTTTTGCAAAAACAGTTTTTGGCACTTCGCTGATCGCATCACAAATCTGAGAAATATATGGGTAGGAGAATTCCGCATATTGCTTTGGTCCCAGAATCCCCGCCCAGCTGTCAAAAATCTGAACCATATCAGCTCCTGCATTGATCTGTGCCTTTAGGTAATTGATGGTGCTATCCGTAATCATCTGCAGCAATTGATGAGAGAATTTCGGCTGAGTATAAAGCATTTCTCGAGCTTTAGAGAAAGTCTTTGAGCCAGATCCTTCAATCATATAGGCAAATATGGTCCAAGGAGCTCCTGCAAAGCCGATCAATGGAACCCTTCCAGCCAGATTTTTCTTCGTGATTTCAATGGCCTTCATCACGTAGCTCAAGTCATTCGCGCCATCTGCCACCCGGAGTTTCTTGAGATCTGATGCTGATCTTACTGTGTTTGGGAAAAAAGGACCTCTTTTCTCCACCATTTCGTAAGGCAATCCCATAGCCTCCGGGATCACGAGTATATCTGAAAAAATAATGGCGGCATCTACTCCTAGCAAATCAACCGGCTGAATGGTTACCTCTGCAGCCAGCTCGGGAGTTTGAGCGAGTTCGATAAATCCACTTACACTTTCCCTCACGGCACGATATTCCGGTAAAATTCTGCCCGCTTGGCGCATGAGCCAAACTGGTGTTCGTTCTACTGCCTCACCTTTTGCGGCTCTCAGTAGCAAGTCATTTTGTAATTGCATGTGCGCAAAGATAAGGAGCAAATTTTGTTCGGGCTCTCGAAAATCAGAACATAAAAAAAACAGGAAGGAGATTTATCCTTCCTGTTTGAGTTAATCAGTTGGTTTAGCTAATGTCCTCCTTGAATTCTATTACTTTTTCAAGTCAATCCTTTTAAAATCCTCATTTTTTAGTCCTAGCATTGCGGTCACTGCTTCATAATTGGTGAAGTCGATTCGATTGGAAGCATAATCTCCTGGAACAACGATCACTCGAAATAGTTGATTTAACCTCCATTCTTCCCCTAGTGTAGCAGGATCGATCGCTCCATCTAGAAAGAGCCTAAAATCTACCTTTGAGAAATCATAATTGTAAATCAATACACCGCCCTCGTTGAAAAATACGGTTTGTGGAAGAGCTCTCCATACTGAATTCCCACCGTCAGTTTCCCATTCGATAAAGGCCAAGACTACATCACTTTCGATGATGGCCGGATCAAATCGTAATTGCTCGCTGTAATTGTTCGCTTGGGTGAAGTTGATCTCAACTTCGAAAACTTCAGATACAATATTTACCCCATCAAGCCCATCAAGTCCAGGAGGTCCCACTGGACCCTCACATGCTTGGAAAAACAAAATCCCAAATAGGGATAGGCTTATTGCTAGTAGCTTTTTCATAATAGTGGTTTTTAAGTAGGACTACTTTCACGTTAGGAAGGCTAATGAGGTTTATAAAAAAACTTCTGATTTATTGAATCGGGGCAATCACATGGACTTCATCTTCTCGGATGATCTTGTCGATGAAGATGCCAGTTAGGATCAGATTATTTTCTGCAGCATAGTTTTCCAACTCAGCCTTGATGGTTTTGGGTCCTGGCATGACCCAACTGCTACCCGTGATTATAGCGAGGAGGTAACGATCTTCTTCAAAAGTTTTGAGTTCAAACCCTTCCTCAGGTAAAAGTTGATTGATCCCGACAAAAACCTTCATGGTATCCAACTTTCCGGCAGGCTCTATCTCGTAGATTGTGTGTAAAAAAGTCCCGGTTTTCAGGCTTTTTTGAGTGAGGGTTTCTTCGAAAATCTTTGCTAATCTTACGTCTTGAGGGATTCCTACAAAGGTATTCCCAAGAAGATTTTCTGGTTTTTGGTTGACAAGTTCGATGACCACGGGATTATTTCCGCCCAATTGATCAAAGCCCCAATAGCCAAAGCCAATAAATACCATCAGAGTGACTGTTACAATAAGAAGTTTCTTTTGCATGAATTAAAAAATATACCGGATTCCGATTCCACCTTGACCTTTGATATGGCCTACACGATCCAATAATTCCAAGAATAAGCCTGCTTCCATAAAAATATTAAGAGGCAAATCACTAAAATAATACTCCGCCCCTACAAAAGCTTCCGGTCCGAAATCCACGTTTGTTCGAACTTCCTGAAGGATTGGGGATGAATTTTGAGGGTTACCCCCAGAATAGTTGTAGGTGACTTGGGTAGTTCGAAATTGGACTCCCGCACCGCCATAGCCTAATAGGTAACCTTGTTCAATACTAAAGATATCTGTAATATCTTCGTTATAAGCCATTCGGCCATTTAGAGAAATTCCTTTTTTTGCCCCATGTGAAATGTAAAAAGCACTGGAGTTTGGGGGATTGTTTTCAAAGTCTCGCTGGTAATAACTGTTTCCATTTACGCTTCCAGAACCCAGCATGACTTCAAAAGAGAATTCGTCTGAGATAAAATCTTTGAAAGTGATCGCAAAAGGCTCACCGAGTCTTAAACCTACGCTTCGTTCTTGCGCTTGACTCAAAAAAGGTAAAAAGGCAAATAGGATTAGGATTTTGTACTTCATGGGGTAATTCAGATTTTTTTTCAATCCTTCGCAAAAACCAGGCTAGATCGCCATTGTCTTTAATTGCATTTGATGCAACTGGGTATAATATCCACCAAGTTCAAGCAAATAATCGTGGCTACCTGACTCTACGATTTCGCCTTTGTTCAAGACAATGATCTTATCAGCCTTTTGAATTGTGGACAGTCTGTGAGCGATCACAATTGACGTTCGCCCTTTCATCATGTGATCAATCGACTCTTGGATCAACTCTTCAGTTTCGGTGTCAACAGAGGAAGTTGCCTCATCCAAAATGATTATTTCTGGGTTGTAAACCATCGCTCGGACAAAGGAAATCAACTGGCGCTGACCTACAGAAAGCGTCGCACCTCTTTCCATGACATTATAATCCAAGCCGCCTGGCAATCGCTCGATAAATCGCTTTGCGCCTGCCAAATCTGCTGCATACATCACTTGCTCTCGAGTAATGTCTGGGTTGCCTAGCGTAATATTGTAATAAATGCTATTTGAAAACAGGAACACGTCCTGCAACACTACACCGATGTGCTTACGCAAGATTCCGAGTTCAAAATCTTTGACATCACGTCCATCGATGGTGATGGATCCCTTATTGATTTCGTAGAAACGAGAGATCAGATTGATGATGGAGGATTTTCCTGCACCTGTAGCGCCTACCAAGGCGACAGTTTGTCCGGCTTTTACCTCAAAGCTGATATCCTTCAACACATAGTCCTCATCCACATAGGCAAAGGAAACTTGATTGAATTCGATATTCCCTTTGACCCGCTCTGGAGCAAAGTCGCCTTCATTGTCAATATGCTCCTTGCTATCTAAAAGCTTGAAAATTCTGGCAGAACTCACTACGCCCATTTGAAGGGTATTGAATCGATCGGCAATCATTCTAATCGGACGGAAAAACAACTGCAAGTACATGATGAATGAAATCAAAACACCGATTTGTAATTCCATTCCCAAGACTCCAACGGCGCCATACCAAACCACCAAACCGATCCCGATTGCCTGGATAATCTCAGCTACTGGAAAATAGATCGAATAGTAAAGCACTGACCGGATATGCGCTCTCGCATGCTCTTTATTGATTTCCTGAAATTTTTGAAACTCGCGGTCTTCTCGATTGAAAATCTGGATAATATTCATCCCGGTGATGTGCTCCTGAAGAAATGAATTCAAATTCGAAACAGCATTTCGAACATCGTTGAAGGTGATTTTAATCTTTTCTTTAAACACATAAGTCGAAACCAACATCAATGGCAGCGTACACAAGCTGACCAAAGTGAGCTTCCAATCTATATAGAACATGACTCCTAAAATCGTGACCAACTGAAGCAAATCACCAATAATTGCGGCTAAACCTTCGCTAAAAACATCTGCGAGCGTTTCGATATCAGAGATATTTCGAGTCACCAGTCTTCCGATTGGAGTATTGTCAAAAAACTTCAATCGAAGTTTTAGCAAATGCTTATAGAGCTTCACCCGAATATCCCGAATAATCACCTGACCTATCCAGCCAGAATAATAGGTGTGAGCCCATTGCACTATAGCTTGAAGAATCATCAAGCCAACTAGCAAATAGATGATTCGAAGGAGTCCAACAGTATCACCAACCGTGACATAATCATCTATCGCAACTTGGATAAAATAAGGTCGAGTTGGCGCGAGTATAGCCAAAGCGATTGTCAAAAATATTAAAAAGTAGAATTGGGGCTTGTAAGGCTTTACAAAAGTGTAAAGCTGTTTTAATACTTGGGTGTCAACAATCTCCCCTGAGGATTCTTTTTCTTTAGCTAAGCTCAAAATGTATTAATCTAGATAGATTTCAGTTGGATATTCGATTCTGGTTAAAAACAAGCCTTTTGCCGGTGCAGATTTTCCTGCATTTACGCGCTTCTTGCCAATAATAATTTGTTTCATCTCCGCAGCGGGCCTATGGTGGTATCCAATTTCAATTAAGGTTCCCACTATTGCTCTTACCATTCCTCTTAGGAAGCGGTTGGCGGTAATATGGAATAACAATTCCCCGTCCTTTTGTTCCCAATAAGCAGATTTTATTTGACATCGAAAATGCTTGACTTCTGTGCGAATCTTACTAAAGCATTCAAAATCATCAAATTCCAGCAAGTATTCTGCCGCTTTATTCATTTCGACCACGTCTGGATTATAAAAGCATCTCCAGGCGATATCATCCAAAAAGGGGTTTTTTCTGAACACGATTCGATAGACATAGGAACGCGATCTTGCATGAAATCGAGCATGTGCATCTGCTTTTACTTCTCGGATCCAATGTATTGCTATTTCTTTTGGGAGGATACCGTTTATTGCTTTAAGGAATTTTTCTTTTTCAAACGGTAAATCAGTATCAAAATGACAAATCTGCATACTTGCATGAACACCGGTATCAGTTCGGCCACTTCCTTGAATGACA
Organism: Algoriphagus sp.; assembly: GCA_017858365.1. Classification (GTDB taxonomy): domain Bacteria; phylum Bacteroidota; class Bacteroidia; order Cytophagales; family Cyclobacteriaceae; genus Algoriphagus. The sequence goes on from JAFMBQ010000114.1 coordinate 5,193, forward strand.
ATCGGTACTCTAAAAAAGGTGCTTAATGCTGATTCAATGCATTCTTGGATGGTAAATGCATTTGCCTGAATCTGCCAACCATGGAAAGGCGTTCCTTTATAACTTAATTCCAGAAAATAGCGCTTGATTTCACTCATTATTCGGCAAAGATACTATTCCCCATCAATTCAGGAAGAAAATTGAATCTTTGGAAAGGAGGACAGAACCGCTTTTCTTTGCCAAAAAATTAACAGCTATGATTCAACGTGTTCAGACCATATTTTTGTTTTTAGTAGTGATTGCGATGGGTGCTACCATTGGATTACCGATCTGGGAGCAACTTCAAACCAATTCAGGATTAGGTGATTCTTGGATTCTTTCTGCATTTACTTTGAGTAATCTTGATTCTGCCGGTGCAGAAATCCAGTCTTCCTCCAAATGGTATATTGCTGCATTGGCAGCTTTCGCAGGTCTTTTGGCCTTGATATCTATTTTCCAATACGCTGATAGAGGTCGTCAGATGATGATCAACATGGTAAATAGCTTGGTAATGGTAGGCCTAGTAGTTGCTGTTTTTTTGACTACTAATGGGATAAATTCTGCCATTAATGCTCCTGAAGCTGGGAGTTATCAAGTTGGTTTCTGGGCAATATTAGTTGCAATGGTATCTAACATGTTAGCTAATAGATTTATCCGTAAAGACGAAGCGCTGGTAAGATCAGTGGATCGAATCAGATAGGAAATCGAATCAGGTAGGAAGATTTGTGATTGGAGACTTTAGATCAAAGTATTTGAGAGCAAGATCTTAGTATTAAGTATTTAGAGCCAAGAATAAAGAGCCAAGAGATAATATTAAGATAGCCGGTTTCCCACCGGCTATTTTTTGTTTACCAGAATCTTGTTCCGATAGTTGGTAGAAGTTTTTTAGATTTTATGTTCCTATGATTCCAACTAGGATCGAGATGTTGTTATTGATTTTTCTTCTGTAAAAAGACTACATCGTGGTGCCTTGAAATAGTTGGCTTCTGTCAGGATTTGCCAAAATTCCTGCTCCAAAAGTATTTGCTGAATTCGATTTAGGATAACTTCGATCCCATCGAAACTCCAGATTTTCGAACAAATTACTATTCACTTTGATCCACTTGGAATGTTATCCAAAGTTTCAAATCGGATCGCATTTTTGCTTCGTTGGATTGCTTTACGAACGATAATTGTTTTCATCCAAGAAATCAGCGCATCTGGATGACTTAGTTTTTTGATTTGTTGAAAGACCTCGATGTAAGTGTACTGTAGAATATCCTGCGCCTCGTCTTCGTCATTCAAAATTCGGAAGTGTAAGGAATAAACCAATCGCTTCGTCAAATCAACTAATTGGAATTGCGCTTTTTGATCATTTGCGATGACCTTTTCGATTAATTCCTGATTGATTTGAATAAAACTCATGTGTTGAGGTTTTACAAGGAAGAGGTCAATTGGCCCCAAAAGGTTGGGATGAGAACAAAAAATTTTCAATAGATTTTGTGATTTTACAAATTTCCTTCGAGCCCAACCGAAATAGTGGTAATTTCATCTTCAGTTATTTGCAATAATTAACAAACAAAGTATGAGACTCGAAACCCTCGCAATCCACGGAGGAAATATTATCACCGATTCAGAAAAACCAGCTATTCAGCCCATCACCCTTAGCACTACATTTATTCATCAGGAGGGTTCGATGATTTATTCCAGAGCCAATAATCCGAATCGAAATGCGTTGGAAAAAGTCTTAGCTGGACTTGAAAAGGGTGCCGATGCTGCGGCTTTTTCTTCTGGAAATGCTGCTGGAGTCGCTGTTTTCCAGGCTTTGACACCTGGCTCACATATTATTGCGCCAGACGATATGTACCACGGTCTCAAAAATGCCATACTCCAACTTTTTAATGGCGTTCTGGAAGCCACATTTGTCGACATGACAGATTTGAAAAATGTGGAGAATGCTTTTCAGCCAAACACGAAATTAGTTTGGGTGGAGAGTCCTTCCAATCCGCTTTTGAAAATCACTGATATCCGAGGGGTGGCAGCTCTAGCAAAAGCTCATCATGCCTTGCTAGCTTGCGATAATACCTTTGCTACACCAGTTTTTCAGAATCCAATCGATCTGGGCGCGGATCTGGTGATGCATTCTAGCACAAAGTTTTTTGGAGGCCATAGTGATATTTTGGGAGGTGCATTAATCACCAAAAAAGCGGATGAGTTTTGGGAGAAAATTCGAGTAGTCCAGCGTGTTGGAGGCGCCGTTCCTTCACCTTTTGATTGCTATTACCTTTGTAGAAGTATCAAAACTTTACCCTACCGCATGAAAGGTCATGCAGAACATGCGAATATTATAGCCGACTATTTAAGCCAACATTCTGGAGTGGAGCAAGTGTACTACCCAGGACTTAAAAGTCATCCCGGACATGATATTGCCGCAACTCAAATGACAGGTTTTGGGGGTATTTTATCTTTTCAAGTAAAAGGTGGAGCCGAAGCTGCAAACAATTTGATTTCAAAACTTCATTATTTCACAAATGCCACAAGCCTAGGAGGAGTAGAAAGTTTGATCGAACGGAGAGCGGCCTCTGAAGGCCCGAATACCCTGACGCCGCAGAATCTTATTCGAGTTTCTGTAGGATTAGAGCATTTGGATGATTTGTTGGAAGACTTAGATCAAGCTTTTTAAACGATCTGAGTTTACTCATTCTTATTTCTCTAGAGGAAAATTATTCTTATACCAATCTCCAAGTCCACCTTGAAGGTGATAAACTGAAGTATAACCATTTGCGATCAGGTATTCACCAGCTTTTGCACTTCGCACTCCGGCAGAGCAATAGATTAAAATTGATTTTCCTTTTGGTAGTTGGGTGACTTTTGTCTCAAAATCCGAATCATAGATATCAATCACAATCGCATTTGGAATTTTGCCCTGTGCTACTTCTTCAGGAGTTCTTACATCAAGAATAATCGAATTTGCCTCGTTGGACAAATTTTGGAATTCCGTTGCTCCAATACTTTTGACACTAACCTTTTGAACCACTTCACTAGAGGAGTTGTCGGAAGCATTTTTTTCTGGTTGGCAAGAAAATAAAAGAATTGAAAAAACAGGAATGAGTAAAATCGCTTTCATGGAGAATTTAAATGTTTTCCAAAATTAACTTTTCTAAATCTTCTATAAAGTGATTTTTCTCACAGGATAGAATAGCTAGGTTGATCCTCTAACTTTGAGTAATCAGCTAGGGTAAATAGATTTTGAATGAGTTTTGACATAGATATTACAGCCGATTTTTTGCTTGAGATTTGCTAATTCATTACGTCTGGCTAAATTTTTAACGTTTCCATGGTGTATAATGCTCGGATTAAATTCTGCCATCCAATCACCTTCATCGGTAAATTTGACCTTGGTATTCGCGGTTTCATATGCCCCTTCCTAAATTGCGGTATACTTTTGTCTTGCATGATATGCCAGAAAACCTACCCCTTCCTAAAGATAAAGTCACTCCTTTGAGATACAATTCAGAACTGACAGATACCATTGGTAGTTAATGTTAGGAAAAAAGAGGAGTTTCTACAGAATTTCAGACCCTATTGACCTAGGTGAGAAAGAAGAGGCATATAAATTTCACAGTGTTTTTTGGTGGGAGATTTCAATTAAAGTTCGATGTTCAGTTATTTTTTACATCAATCTTTTAATTTGATAACGAGGCGGTTATTAAATTATCCTACTTAAAATTATTTGGAATTATAAAATTATCCTTATCTTCTCCTTTGTTTTAAGTTTAAAATAATCATAAACCCATGGCAACCCAGCCTATTGAGCTAATTCTTGGCAGGCAGTTTATAGACAGTTTGTCTATGCCGGTATTTTTAGTGGATACTGAAGGAACATTAATTTTTTATAATGAGCCAGCAGAAAGTATCCTTGGGATTAGATTTGGAGAAACAGGTAGTATGAAGGTTGAAGAATGGTCGACCATCTTCAAGCCTACAGATGCCGATGGGAATCCATTATCTCCTGATAAATTACCCTTGGTCCAAACACTCACGCATCACAAACCAGCACAAGGATCGTTTTATATTGACAATTTGAAAGGTGAAAGACACTTGATCAATGTCACGGCTATTCCAATCGAAGGAAGACCCAAACGATTTTTAGGCGCAATGGCTTTGTTTTGGAACTCTAATTTTTCATGAAAATTAAAGTATGGGGTTGCAGAGGTTCCTTGCCATCGCCCGGCCCAGAAAATATTCGATATGGAGGAAATACATCTTGTGTATCCGTGACCAAGGATGATACCTTGATCATCTTGGATGGAGGCTCAGGTATTCAGCGATTGGGCAAAGTAGTCACGTCAGAGGTGAAGGAGCTCCATGTCTTGCTGACTCATCTTCATATTGATCATACGATGGGCTTAGGTTTTTTTCAACCCCTTTACAACCCAAAAATTCAAGTGCATTTCTGGGGTCCTAGTACTACTATAGAGCCTTTACTCCACCGTTTAAGAAGGTACTTTTCTCCTCCTTTATTTCCTGTGAGGTTGAATGAGTTGCCCAATCACCCCATAATTCATGAGGTGGGGAATTCAGAGTTTAGCATCGGGGAACTTCAAATTAAATCTACTTACATCTGTCATCCTGGGCCCACTCTTGGTTACCGTATTACAGATGGGAATGCAGTTTTTGCGTATATGCCGGATCATGAGCCAGCACTTGGATCTCCTGACTTCCCTAATGATTTGGAATGGACTAGTGGTGTTGAAATTGCTGAAAATGCAGATTTATTATTCCATGATGGGCAGTATACCGACGAAGAATATAAATCAAAGATCGGTTGGGGGCATAGTTCTGTAAATGATGCCATCGCATTTGGCGGAGAATGTAAGGTCAAAAAGATGGCTATTTTCCATCATGATCCACTTAATTCTGATGATCGATTGGAAGAGATTTACGAAGAAGCAATTACACAGACTAAACCTGCCTATGCTGTCATAATCTGTAAAGAAGGAGAAGAGTTTGAGCTGGAGTAGTAACTCATTTAAATGAGTTACTACCTGCTTTACGACCATCATTAAAACCTTTCTCAATAACTTCTAAAGTTTCTGCCCAATTGAAAATTATATCGATAAAAAATAGCGTTGCTATTCCCATCATGAAGAAAAACACGTCTCGTTTGGTGAGCTTTTTCATTTGATTCTATTCTTAAATTTTTGAAATAGAGAAAGGTGAAATGATGAATTTAAATGTAGTTTGACTTTTCGGAATTTTTAATTTTTTAATTAAAAAATTAAAAATTCTCAGCCTGCCCAGCCCTCTCTATCCAAACTTCGATACTGAATTGCTTCAG
>JAFMBQ010000115.1 GCA_017858365.1 Algoriphagus sp.
GTTCCTAGTTTAAGCAACAAAACCGGTCCAGTTATTTAAGCAGTTAGGAACACTTCTAACTCGTCATCACTTAGCTTTTCATTATCATCATAGGCTCCCTTTTTAAACACATCTTCCAAATCTTCGCGAGTCATAGCTTCAATTGATGCAGCGGTTTCATGATCTATTAATTCCTGATTAAAATTTAAGACTTCACCAGCTATTGTAAATGAATTAACTTGGTTATTCATTAGGTTTTGTCTTGCATTATTAGCGGGAAATGATTGATCATTATCTATGCCTTTAATAGTATTGTTTGGTCCAATCATGATATTCCCCATATGCCTGTCACTTTGACCTGAAATAAAATCGAATACTTTAAGATCAGATAATTGTTTTTGTATTTTGTCATTTTTTAATGATTCTCGAAGTAGTTCGGGATTTTCAAGCGCCATATCTTCAATTGTTTTACCTCCTTCAAAATATTCTGAAACACCATATAGTTCAGGTTTAAACAAACCTCTTCCTTTTTTTGCATATCTCTCTTTTGCATGGATATTTTCTAACCCCATAGATTTCGCTAATTTCCATGAAGTTACTTGTCTAGCCAGCATTCTTGGATTTACGGGTAAAGGGTCCCCCTTATTTACATTGGTCGCTCCAACATTAATTGCCGAATCTGGTGTTGGGTCATTAGCCAAAGATTGGCGTTTTGCTATACCTTTGGAAGCTTTTTTCTCTTTTCCTTTCCCTTTTGAAATAACTGCACTCCATACTTTATTCGCAGTTGTTTGTGGTTGCTCTTCTAGCTCAGCTGCCTTCCAGTCATGAACACGTTGGATAGGATGGTTTTTTATATTTTTTATGGCTTGATACTGTCGAAGTGAATAATTATCCGCTATAGCCTGTAATTGGGCGGTTTGTTTTGCTTGTGGACCATTTTTAGCCAATTCTTGCAACTTCCTCTGATTTATAGTTTCAGATCGATTGTCTGCAAACTGAAATGTAGATTTGCCGCTGTTCTGCCTTCCAGTTTCAACCGATTTGGTTTTGTTTGCCTGGTTTTTTTCCTTATTAAATTTCATATTTAATTATCGAACTTTATTGAAAAAATAATAACCATCACCGTAAATAACTTTAACACAGTATATTTTTAATAATAGTAGCCTCCCTCTCCAGGCGTTTCCTCATCCCAATTTTCAACCTTTTTGATAGAATCCTCTCTTAACTTTAACTTCGCATGTTTTACTGCTTTTCGTCTTGATTTAAGTTCATCAAATGAAAGATATCCAGCGAGTTTAGCTGTCATATCTTCTTCGAATGCTCCAGAACGCTCGCCTGTTCCAGAAACCAATCCTTCGTTTATGTTATCAAAAACACCTTTGCTAATTCTTTTGGGGACACCAGTTCGATTGTGGCTCATAGGTGATACTTTCATTCGGGTGTCCATTTGTTGATGTTTAGCTTGATCTATTCGAATCTTATTGGGACCTGCTGGAGTTGATTTACCTCGTTTTCTTGCTTGTTCTTTACTCCAAAGACTTCCAATACCAGGAACTTCCTTGTCTTGCTGTTGTTCCTCCGTTAATCCTTCCATACTCCCAGGGTCATCACGAGATACATTTACCCCAAATCCAAACTCACTATCATGCCCAATTACTTTACCGTCTTCTCCAATCATAAAATTGTCAGGATGACGATCAACCTCACCAGAAATATAATCAAGTGTTTCAAGATCAGCGACACCTTTATTGGTTATTGGATTTTGGTAACGATCATCTTTCATTGCCTTGGGCGATTTTGCATCTTGAATAAGGTCCATAGCTGTTCCTATAATCGAAGGTCCCTGATCTTTACTTGGTAATTCAGCAAACTCGGTTTTTGGAACTACATTTGTCTCCATTAGTTTGTCCAGCTTATATGCGGCAATTCTTCTCAACGAAAGGTCGCCTTCAGTAATTCCAGCACTAGCAACTCTAGATACTTTTCCGGCTACCAATGATGCATCAAGGCTCGGCTTAAATGCTTTTTTAATTTCTCCTTTCTGGGTATCATATGAAACTCTATGCACATCACTAATAGCACCACTTCCAAGTTTTTCACCTATGGTTGCATCTTTAGCCTGAAGTTTAGGATTTGCCTGTCTTAATTCAACAATTTGTTTACCAATATCATATTGCTCTTGTCTCAGCTTCCTCCATTTGTCTTTATCCCTTTGGTCCTTAGGTAGCTTCTTTTGCATAATAAACCATGACCTTAATTCTTCTCTTTTTAACTTAATATTTCTTAATATTTCCTGTGTTTGTTCGTCACGCTCTAATTGAGCTACAGGAAGAAAAGCTGAAAAACTTTTCAAAAGTCGATTTGGGACCCTGCTATTATTTTTACTGAGCTGAACCAAAAAATTGTTTTTTCCTTTGTTTGGCTGACTTGTAGCTAAATGATTTCCTGCTTTCGCCCCCATCACATCTGCTTCTTTTTCTAAACCTGCATCATCATTCACATTCACCTTACCCTTCATTTGCATGGTAGGCTGAACTCTTCCTTGCTTTTGTTGGACTACATGCCAAGCTTCATGGGGGAGGTGTTTTTCCTGTCCTGAAGCGAGATGGATCAGTACCTTGAGCATAAGCATGGGCCTGAAGGGTAGCTGGTTTGTCGGAATTGTAATGCACCTTGACATCATCCATAGAAAAGCCAGAAAGGTTTTCTATGCCTGATTTAAGGTTGTCAGGAAGTCCGGTGTTATTTTTTTGTTTTTGAGCCGTTTCAAACTTGCCTTGAAGTGGTTCTTCTTCTTCAAGTGACATTTTTTGTGCGACATCAAATTTTCCTTGGAGCAGTTCTTCCTCTTCCAAACCTTGTTTTTGGATCGCTTGGGAGGAATTGAACAAGCCTTCAAGTCTTTTTAGTTGAAGTGACTGCTTCCCTTCATTTGCCATCTGGACCAAGTCGGTCCGAGAAGATTTTCTATTGTCCTGAAGACTGACTTTGGATTGGGATTTCCTTTGACTTGTTTGGGACTTCTGAGAAGTTGGCTTTTGAATTATTGGGTAGCTTTTCATGGCAGGTAATAAAAAGTTGGACTGTCTATTTTCATTAATTTAAAAATGATCTTATAAGTTAATGAAATACAGTTATATAGTCAAAGTATTAAATGAGGTATTTTCAGATTTATGATTTACTCAAATCCGACAACCGACAACAGATAACCGACAACCGACAACTGACAACAAATAACCGAACCGACAACAATAATGAATATCGAACGTCGGCTGATGAATAATGAAGTTAGTTAATTGCTAAAAAGGATTCTTCAGCAAATCAATCCCCCACATCCAAGGCAGCACAAAATACACCATCAGGGTAATCAAAATAATGGAGATGATATTCAGCCAAAATCCGGCTTTGACCATGTCTTTCATTTCCAAATACCCAGAACCAAAAACCACCGCATTTGGCGGAGTGGCCACCGGAAGCATAAACGCACAACTCGCTGCTAACGTGGCTCCAATCATCAATCCAAAAGGATGAAGATCCAACTTGATTGCAACCGAAGCTAAAATAGGCAAAAGCATGGAAGCGGTTGCGACATTTGAAGTGACTTCTGTTAGGAAATTTACCGAAGCGATGATAATCATCAAGAGCAAGAAAAAGCTGATTCCTTCCAAGAGGGTAAACTTCTGACCGATCCATTCTGCCAAACCTGTACTTTGAAATCCTTCTGCTAATGCCAATCCACCGCCAAACAGAATCAAAATTCCCCAGGGAATGCGCTCGGCTGTTTTCCAATCCAAAATCCGATCGTCGCCAGAGGAGGAGGGAAGGATAAAGAGTAAAACAACCCCAAAGAGCACTATTATAGTGTCGTTGATTTGAGGAATAAAGGGTTCAATTAAATACTCTCTGAAGATCCAGGAAAAACAGACCAATCCAAACACAAGCATCACATTCCATTCTTCATAACCTGTTTTGCCTAAATCGCTTAACTGCTTACCGAATATGCTTTTTTCATCGGGCAAACTAAACCGTTTTGGAAGTGGATTAGCGGAAGAGACTAAGTAATACCAACAAATCAAGAGCAAAAAAATCGATAGGGGCAATCCAAACATAAACCATTCATTGAATCCGATGGTGTAGCCGTAAAGTTCCTGAATCACAGCCACCATGATGGTATTGGTCGGGGTGCCAATCAAGGTAGCCATACCGCCAATCGAGGCGCTGTAGGCGATCCCTAACATAATATTTTTGCCTAATCGATCAGAAATGCTGCTATTTCCAGCACCCAATTGAGCTTTAAACTGACTGACCACGGCCAAACCAATTGGTAACATCATCAATGAGGTCGCAGAATTAGAAATCCACATGGAAAGGAATCCTGTGGCAAGGATAAATCCTAAAACGATCCGACGAAGATCAGTTCCTAATAAATTTATTATGTTAAGTGCGATTCGTCGATGTAATCCCCATTTCTCAATTCCAGTAGCTAGGAGGAAACCTCCCATGTAAAGTAAAACCGTAGGGTGCATGTAATTGGCAGAAACTTTTCCGATCGGGAGAATGTCCAAAAGCGGCATAAACATTAATGGAAGAAATGCAGTGGCTGCAATTGGGATCGCTTCAGAGATCCACCAGATTGCCATCCAAGCTGCAAGTGCAAGCATGGCTTTGGCTTCAGCCGAAAGCCCGGGAGATTCCACCAAAAAATAAATCAGTACAAAAGCAATTGGTCCAAGATAAAGCCCTAATCGGGGAATCAATTTATTCATAGCTGCCTGAATACGGGGTGGTGTTTAAATCAGGCTTGAAGATAGAAATAATCTAGAATAAGGAAGAGAGTAAAATCCTATTTAACATAATATAAATTATATAACAATTTAGCAATTCTCGAAGAGTGGAATTTTTGCCTTTGAATTCATGATGCTTATAGGCCAAAAGCATAGTAATATTGGCCTGGCCGGTCTTCATAAACGCCCTCAATCATCACACCGCCCTTTTTGTTTTCAAGGGCTTTTGTCAATTCCTCTGTATTTTTGATCTGTTGACCGTCTACTTTCGTGATGATGAATCCTTCTCGTATATCAGTATGTTTGGTCAACTTACCCGCATATAGTTTTTTTACTCTCACACCTCCGTCAATGTCCAGTTTCTTAGCCACATCTTTTTCTACATCTTCAAATTCAGCTCCTAGGACATTGAGAATCTCTACCCGATTCTTGGCTAAAAACTTCGCTTCCCCTTCTCTATTTTTGAGCTCCACTTTCAAATCGAGCGTCTTGCTACCTCTGGCAATTTTTAAGTTTATCTTATCTCCGGGTCTGTGGCGAGCAATGATCTCCTGAAGTTCCGGGGCATTGTTGACCTCTATGTCGTCGATCTCTATCACTACATCGCCAACTTTAATTCCCCCATCCATCGCTGCACTATTTTCTGCCACACTATCAATAAATACACCACGAGTAGACTCCAGGCTTTTCTCCTTTGCAAGGTTGCCGTCAACACTGCGAATAGTAACCCCCAAGTATCCGCGCTGTACGATACCATACTTAAGCAGGTCTTCCATTACCTTATTCACCATATTGGACGGAACGGCAAACCCGTAACCCGCATAAGCTCCTGTAGGACTGGCAATGGCAGTGCTAATACCTACCAAGCCGCCCTGCAGGTTAACTAACGCACCTCCGCTATTGCCAGGGTTGATGGCCGCATCGGTCTGGATGAAAGACTCTATGGCGTACTGGTCGCTCAATATGTTAATATTGCGTGATTTAGCACTTATAATTCCAGCTGTCACGGTGGAATTCAAATTAAAAGGATTACCTACCGCCAGTACCCATTCACCCACCCTTACCTCATCGGAGTTGACAAATGCTAATGAGGGCAGATTCTTCTCCTTGATCTGGATCAAAGCCAAATCCGTACTGGGATCTATACCAATGACGGTCGCCTTATAGGTACGATTATCATGAAGGGTAACCTCAATGTCATCTGCATTGGATATTACATGATTATTGGTCACAATATATCCTTCATCATTTATAATCACACCTGACCCTGTTCCAACCCGCACTTGTGGTAGATCTGGTTGAGGAGATTCAAAACGATACTGCCTCTGATCATCAGGGCGACCAAAAAATTGGTCAAAGAAGTCATCCCTGAAAAAGTCTCGAAAAGGATCAGGTAACTGTTGAGGCTGGCGACTTGAGTAGTCTCCAGTTTGAGTAGACTTAATATGAACTACTGCGTCCATTACCTTTTCAGAAACATCCGTGAAATCAAGCGGTACTATTTCATTATTATCATTTAGAGTATACATCGAACCTTTGGTAGGCACTCCGTTTAGATGCTCTATTTTAAGCGTTTTAGAACCTGATACGATCTCGGGAGCTCCCCAAATCACTCCCAGAGATACAACCAGTGCTACAATGCCGGATATGAAATAGCTTTTCATTGTCATTAAGGTTTTAAAAATTTTAGCTTAAGTAACATTCAATAGCGCGTCATTTGATCTGTATTTTGACAGTAGTTTTTCCCCTATTTAAAACTGCAATCATTACTATCAAACCGTCATTAACTTCTTTGATATTGACTTTCGGCAATTATCTATAGGGTAATAAAGTAATTGATGATACTGTTATATAAGTTGATTAAATCTAAAATGTAAACCAATGATTTAAGTCACTGAAATTATTGATCCTTGTCATCAATAAAATAATAAAAATACCCAATTCTATAAAGCTTTTTGATTACAACAGGAACCAAACCATCTAATAATATCAATTCTATTCCTTACTAGCCTAGATTAAATGTACCCTCCTATCAATGATTTGTAATACGTCAACCATGTTTAGGGTTTTACGGATAGCTGGACTATAAATTTCCCGCTCGACAACGTCTAAAAAATTAAAGCCTAACTCGAAGACTTTCCGAAAATTAAGTAAACAATAGCGGCATTTCGACAGCCACTTACCCCCTCATACCCAAGCCCCCACGTCTCAACTCAATGTTTTCGCGGACTGTGCGAGCAGCTTCCTTCAAATATGCGATATGTTCTTCCCTTCCAAACAAAACATAATCATCCACTAGGTTGGTCTCTGGCTTCTCCCTTCTTTCATATCGGCTGTTCTTTATCTGCTGAGCTTTTGGGCTAAATTCCTCTACGCTATCCCCAGTATCAAAGTAGGCATCCTCATCCTGAGGCAGGTTATTATTTCTCAGAGTCACAAATGGAAGCCCGCCTACCTCAAACAAAATCTCAATAGCGATGGACTCCTTAGAATAAACAATCCAAAATTCCCTGCCTTTGAATTCATTCTTGGTCAGCTCATAGCCAAACTCTGAGATCAGAAAATCAAACTCCAGCCCCACCTGCTCCACGTGTGTATTAAATGCTAAACTTTTAGTAACCGGGTTGCTTTTTACTACCATTGGGGAGAATATAAAGTTGATATGCTTTAGTGACCTATTCAAGAAGCTGCAAACCAATCGTTCCAAAGCATAGAATTGTGTTTCTGTACAATTCCTTTATCGAAAAAATAACAAGCAGTTTTACTATTTCTGAAGCCGAAAGATCCGCATTTAAACTGAGTAAACCGTGAGATTAGGTTTTCAATCCACAAAATTCACTTTTTTGAAAGAAAGTGGAAATCCCCAACTACATGGGAAAAAACTATCAACACTTACACAAAAGGGGTTTTTCTTCTACTTCCATCCTCCCGCATAGACATACGTTTCCAAAAGATGTCTTTAGGCGGGAGGGGAATTGTTCGGTAACCTTTTTACCATGGGTTAAAACCCATGGCTATTGAAAGGTTGGACCACTTCGTGGTCATTCAAAAAAGTGCTACAGTTCATGTCCTGACCCACTAAATCTGTAAACCAGTAAAAGATCTCCTATTTCATTTACAACAATCGCTGATTTTGTGGGCGCGGTGGGCTTTCGTCGCAGCGGTCCCACCAAGGTGGACCGGCATGAATGGTTCAGTGCCTTCGGTACCAAGTACAAAATTGGAATGGAATAATCTTTCAATTTCCCAATTAAAAACTCCATTTGATTCTCAAAAATCCTCTTTGTGCGACAACTTCAAAAATATCATACTGCTCCGCATAAAAAGATTGCCAGACCAAATCAAAATCCAGATTTGTGGCCAGATTGTATTGAATGGATGGCAGCAGGATAAGCAGGTTTGAACCCGGGGAATAGATCCCGGTGAACGTCCCTGTAAATAATGGAGTGATTTGCTTGGATACCGTATACACGGTATTCCATTTCGTTGGCATCAGGCTTTGTGGCGACAATTGAAAATTCAAAAGACTCCAATTTTCAACAGGTTTGCTGATTCCTTTGCTATTCAACAAAAAACCAAGATTCAGGTACCAGCCATCTTTAAACACATAATCTGATTCTAGTGTGAGGTTGACTTGAGAAGTAGTATCCTGATGAGGGGCGAAATACTGGATTTCTCCTTTCAGTCCGGCATCTTTGATACTTCCTGCCCAACCTGCACCCAGCGTTACTATTTCATGGTAAACACCTCCCGAGAATTGGAAATCATAATTCCATTTATTGGTGAAGTATTTTATAGCAAACACTGATTTTTGACTTTGGTCCGAAGTCGCAGCAGCCACTTCCAGATAGGACAGATCGCCAAGATTCAGACGTGCTTTTACCGCATCTCTGCCAGGCCTTTCCTCATAGTCAAAGTCTAAAAAGTTATAGGTATTAAAAATATCATTGGGATTCCAGATCGTACTTATCCCCCAGTTGATCCTTTGCCTCCCAACTCTTGCACTCCACTTTTCTGTCTGATATTCCAGCCAAAACCGATCTATGTAAGTCTGCATCAGCATACTTTCTGTTTCAAACCATATTAAGGAAGCATCAATCAAATCCTGATTGTATCCAATTCCAGATGAAAAATCCGGGGTATATTTTACTTCTTCTCCCCAAAATAAACGGGTCCGAAACTCTGCTGCGCCTGATATTTTTGAGGTTGGTTTCCATCTCATATTGATCCGGTTATGGATCATATTTCCGGTGATCAGGCTATCAAAATCTTTTGAAAATGTAAGTGATTGAAGATCTTTGACATATCCCCTGACTTCCAGTTTCTTCACTTTCTCGATATTTTCATCTGTTTGGGCAAACAACCCAGCATGAATCATCATCAATAAGATCAGGGTGATAGATTTCTTTATGGGAAAGAATCTGGGCATGATTCATCAGTTTTCTTTCAGGTGTTTCGTATCCACCTCGGCTGTATCAGAATGGATCTTCCCATCCACCAAAGTAACTACCCTCCTAGCCCGCTCGATCACTCGGACATCATGCGTTGAAAAGATGAAAGTTATATTTTCTTCCTGATTCAGTTTCGCCATGATATCCAGTAGATTCCCTGCTGACTTTGAGTCAAGATTTGCAGTGGGCTCATCTGCAAGTACAAATTGGGGTTTGGAAGCAAGCGCTCTCGCTACTGCGACCCGTTGTTGTTGACCGCCGGAAAGTTGGGCCGGCCTGCTATCCATTTTATCTTCCAGTCCGATTTGTTGGAACAATGTTGCTACCCTTTCATCGATTTTGGCTTTGTCTTTATGTTGAAGCTGCATGATCAATTCGACGTTTTCCCTTGCAGTGAGTACCGGAATGAGATTGAAGGATTGAAAAACAAATCCAATATTGTTCAGTCTAAAATCGATCAGTGCATTCGCTGATAATTTTGTGATATCCACTCCATTGATCAGGATGCTTCCCTTATCAGGTTTATCCAAACCACCGAGTAAATTCAATAGGGTTGTTTTCCCCGAACCTGAAGGTCCAACCAATGAGGTGAACTCTCCCCTCTCCAAATGCAGATGGACATTATTTACTGCCAGAACCGGAATCGTATCCGGATTAAAAGTTTTGCTGATGTTGTGAGCGTCTATGACAGTTTTCATAAGTCGGATTTTTATTGTCTTAATGCATCTGCAGGCTGAAGTTTGATCGCTTTTAAAGAAGGGAAGAGTGCCGAAATAAGTGCGGTACTGATCACAATGATCATGACCATCAGCAGGCTCGCAAATGGAAATTCAGGATAGATCGTACTGGTAAAGCCAAAACTGGACATGGCTTCCTCGGAAAAAGAAGAAATGTCAATTCCAACTTTTGAAAAATACTGAATGGTAAACCAGGTCCCGAGAACTCCGATCGGGACGCCTACCAGCGTGAGAATTACCGTTTCTGAAAGAATCAATAAGAATACTTTTCGGCGGTTCATTCCCAAAGCCGTTAGCATTCCAATTTCCCGGGTTCGCTCGATGACTGACATCAGCATGGTATTGATAATCCCAAAAGCCAGGGCGATCATAATGATTCCAATGATGATGGAGGAATAGGAGTTGACAGTACTTACCATCAAATCTGTTTCTGGAGAATTTTCCTTCCAAGTTTTGATGGAATAGTCCGGAAATTGGCCCTGAAGAGATTTCTGTATATTTTCCAGATCCTCATCTTTTTCCAACAAAATCGCAATTTCATGACTGGTGTATTCCAGCC